>NZ_JAUSZX010000003.1 GCF_030818015.1 Arthrobacter globiformis | reverse complement strand
AGCCGCGCACTGGGATTTGTACTGGCGCCTGTTCTGCAGCTGGGAAGGTGCCTTAGACGAAGAGGAAATCCGCGCACGCCTCGCCCGGGTCAGGGCAACCTCGCACGTGCTCGCTGACCTGCCCGAGCGGCGTTGGACGATAGTGGATGCCCCCCTCGACGTCTCGGCCGTGCCGCACGAAACCATCTTCGCCGGGCCGGCCTCCAAAACAGCCGAATTCCATTCAGAACTCGACAGAACCATGGTCTGGTGGACCTCCGAACCCTCCGGCGCCTTCCAGATCGTCCAGCGCCGCCAATCCGGCTGGGTCAACTGGGGAACCAACGGCGAAAACGAATGCCCCGAACTTCCCGTCGGTGTCGAGATCAAAACCGCATACGGCATGTTCAGCGACGGCTGGCAGCACGTAGCAGACCAACTGGAGACTGCACCCACGGTCCACCAGGCCTAAGGCTGGCCGATGGGCCTCTGGACATGGCAGCGGCTGCCAGCCCAATCCCCCACAGATGTCGCCGCCATCTCTCTGCAGCCTCGTGCTGCGATTCCCGGCGCCGACGCCCGGTGGAGAGATCTGTCACCAGGAACTCCGGAACCTGCCTGGCTGTGCAACCAGGACCATGCAATCAGGCGCCTGGCCACCTCCTGGTCATGGCCAGGCCCATCCGCCAACGGACTCGGGAGCTCAACAAGGGACGCATTCAGGCCCCGACAAGCATATGAATTGAGGTGAGCCAGACGGGCAGAACGATGGCCGAGACAACAGAAATCGTAGAGGACGGCTTCAGCGCGTCTTCGGCTGCGGTGCGAGTAGCTAGGCCGAGGATGCGTGATGTGGCTGCTTTGGCCGGAGTAGGCATCAAAACGGTTTCCCGGGTCGTCAATGACGAACCTGGTGTTTCTGAAGTCACCCGCCAGAGAGTGTTGAAGGCGGCGAAAGGGCTGAACTACCAGCTGGACATGACAGCCCAAAGCCTACGCCGGGCCGGCCGACAAACACTGTCCGTTGGGCTGCTGCTTCCCAGCGTCGCCAACCCATTTCATGGCCAAATCCATCGGGCCCTGAGTGATGTCCTGGCGAGCCACGGCATAGCGGTCCTCGCGGCAAGCCTGGATGATGACGCTGCACGTGAAGAGGAACTGCTCAAAGCGTTTCTCCGAAGGCGCGTGGATGGACTGGTTCTGACCCCGGTCGCCAAAAGCCAGGGGTACCTGCCCGAACATTCCAAGGACCTTCCGATGGTCTTCATCGACAGGGAACCGGTCGGCATCGATGCCGATGCAGTGGTAAGCGACAACGCCGCTGGCGCGGCCAAGGCCGCCGCGCACCTGATTTCCCAAGGCCACACCAAACTCGCCTACCTAGGTGGTCGCACGGACATCCAGACCGCCCGGGAACGGCGCCGCGGCTTCATTAATGAGTTGGGCCGCGCAGGTATTTCGACCGACACAATTCCCTTCCTGGAGGGACTGCGCAGTGAGGAATCAGCACGGAAGGCGGCAAGAGAGCTACTTACGGGTGCTGAACCGCCGACGGCCATCTTCTCTGCACAGATTTTGGTGACCTTCGGCGTAATGCGGGCCTTACAGGAACTGGGGCTGAACCGGGCTGTGGCCTTGGTCGGATTCGGCGACTTCACCCTCTCGGACATGATGAACCCCGGTATGACCGTCGTCGCCCAGCACCCCGAGCACATCGGCAAGGCAGCCGCAGAACGCATTCTGTCCCGTATCAACGGACACCAGCAGGAACCGCGAACATACACCATCCCCTGTGAACTGATCCTCAGAGGGTCAGGGGAAGTTCCGCCGCCCCGCCTTGACCGGTGAGCTGCTCCAGGGCATGAATCCCCAACCGGACGACGTGCCGCCGGCGCGGCTGCTGCGCGAAGGTCAGGTCGAGGACGCAGCACAGTCCGTCCTTGCCGCCGCCAGAGCATTCGCGGCAGCAAGCGACAGATGAATTTTGAGCAGCTGACATTGAGGGCTGCGGATAACCAGGTATGGCGGATTGGATTCCGCCCGGACCCCTTGGCATGGAGCGGCTGGGAATGGGCAACCAACGGCAGGTTCCCAGGCCGGCGGGCCATTTTCGAACGACCAGGCGACACTTTGTCAGCCCGAAGCCTCAGCACAGCAGGTCAGAGGAACTTCACCATGACAGTGACGCAGTCAAGCACGCCTTTCAGACGCTCGGCCTCACTTGGAAGAGCGAAGAGGCCCCCCCCGCTCCTCGCCTCCTAGCTTGACGGAATCGCGGTTATCGGCGATTAGAAATGGTGAGGTGAGTGACCGGCGTCAAACCCCGTAGTGGCGGCAGCCCCCACTGAGAACGGGCAAAGTAGGACCTGGAGACTACCCTCCTGCCTGCGGAGCGGATATGGTCTCCGTCATGAAGCCGATCATCCCCTCGACATCAACGGCGTGCTCAACCCTAAGCTTCAGCCAGGTGACAAGTCTGATGGGAAGAATGTGCAGCTCTCGGATTTAAAGGTTGCCTTGGTGCGCCGGCTCGCCACCAAAGGGAGGCTCGCGTGGGTATCGACGTCAAATGAGGATCTTGTGGACAGCCTCGAAGCGCAGCTGCAGCTTGAGGTGAAACCGCTGCGCGTGGAGATCATGCCGGAGCCGGACGATGAGGACCAGCAGACGCCAAAGCTGGGGTCAGTATCCAGGTGGTTGAACAAAATGGAGGCCGAAGGCGGCGTTGACTGGGACGCCATTGTGTGGATCGACGATGCACTAGGGGCTGACGTGCAAGACTGGGCCCACCAGTATCACCAACCCGTCCTGCTGGAGAAGCCTGGCCCTGAGGAGGGCCTGACAGAAGCCCACGTCGTGGCGGTGCAGGTTTTCATTAACGACAAGGACCGGGACCATGCGCCCTGACAGCAGATGGATTCCGCCACCCGCCAAGCGCATTACGGTCACGACTTAAGGGTAAGGACGTGTACCGTCAGCGCCCGAACGGACAACAGCGCAATCTAAGGCCCGGGGCGCCCACGCGACGCGGGCGTACGGTGGCGGTATTCGCGTGCATAAGTGGGATGCCAGCTGAACCCTCTAGGGTATTTGCCTATGAACGCCCCAGCCAGTAATATCCCGGTTCGACCCGTCCAGCGCGTCGTCATCGTCCACGGATATCAATCGTCTCCGGATGCAAACTGGTTCCCCTGGCTTCAAAGCGCCCTCGAAGCTGAAGACATAGGAGTCACAGTCGTTCCGCTCCCCGACCCGGACGATCCTGGCAAAGCAGCTTGGGAGAACGCGGTCAGCATAGCACTAGGAGTGCCGGATGCGACAACAGTGGTTGTGGCACATTCCCTCGGCGTGGTCACCGTCCTACGGGTACTCGAGACACTGCCGGAAACCTGGGAGCTGGGCGGTCTCGTGTTGGTCGCCGGGTTCACTGAACCACTGGAAGCATTGCCGGAACTCGATGGCTTCCTCGCAACTGACGTTGCCGTTGAGCGGGTGGTAACGAGCATTCGGGAACGAACAGTACTTCGCTCCGACACAGATCCTTTCGTGCCGCCGGAAGCCTCCGATGACCTGGCCAGACGTCTAAGCGCACGTCTGGAGGTCTACCCGGGAGCACGACACTTCATGGCAGAAGATGGCGCACAAGGCTGCCGCCTCTGCTTGACCTGATTCGGTCCAAGTAGGGGCTTCCGGCAAAGAAGCCCCTAGACCGCACTGGTGGTCATTATGGGCGTTGAGGCGGCGATTCTGCCTGGTCGACAGCTGGATATGGATTGGCAGGACCATCTGGCCAATCCCGTGCCCCACGGGTCCTTGTTGCTGCGTCTGTCAGCGATGGCCGTCCGCAATGCCTTGCCCACGGGCCCCGCTGCTCCGTGGGCCCCGGTCGGCGAATTGCGACGATTGGCGGTTTCTGTCGTCCGACAACGGAGTGTCTCACGCGGTGAGAATGACCTCGTTCGCTTGTTTTTGAAGGGCGTCGAGCTGTTCGCCTGTTAGGCCGCTGTCGGTAACGATGACGGCCGGCGTTTTTGTGGGGCAGATCCTGACGAAGCCCACGCGGTCGTATTTGCTCGAGTCAACGGCGGCGACGGTTTTGTCGGCGACACTCACCGCTGCCTTTTTGACCGCCGCATCATCCGGGTTCCACTCGGTGAATCCCTGATCAAGGGACATTCCGCTGGCGGTCATGATGTAGCTGTCAAAGTGGTGCCCGCGTAGATAGTCAATCGTGTCGGCTCCGCTAAGACTCAGTTCCCCCTGGCGCACGGATCCGCTGGGGATGATCAGATTCACGGTCGTGGACCTTGCGAACGCCCAAGCGACCCTGAGGGACAGAGGGCAGATCGTCAGTTCGCGGTCGACGAGGCACTCGGCGACCGCGACTCCTGTCGAACCGCCGTCGAGGATGATTGTGTCGCCATCGTTGACGATCGCGGCAATGCGTTCGCCGATGGCGCGCTTGTGCTCCGCGTTCGTCTTTTCCCGGGCGGGAAATGGCGGCTCGTAGCTGCTGCCGAACGCGAGCCGGGCCCCGCCGTGGAACCGCTTTAGTACGCCATCGGCCTCAAGCAGCTCCAGGTCCCGTCGGATGGTCATCTCGGTGACGCCAAGACGCGTACCCAATTCGGCCACCGTCACCGTGCCGGTTTCCTGGAGGATCTGCAGGATCCCCTGGTGACGGCGTTCCTTGGCGCTGACCATCGTACTGCCCCTCTCGGCGGTGTTGTAGAAGGCTATTCAAACACTGCAATCCTGCCATTGACAATCAAATCGAACGGACTTTATGATCGGGCGCACAAAGAAAATGTTTGGCTCGGGTCTCCGTTCGACGCGCTGCATTGCCGGGCACACCTCCGCCGGGTTACCCGGGCCCTATACAAAGGACCATCCACATGCACGAAATGACCCCATTTGAGCTCGACATCGCCGAGCAGCCGGACGCGCTGCGGCGCCTCGCCGCCGCTTCCATCCCTCTCCTGCGGGATTTGGCCGGCTCGAGTTGGGACAGGATTGTCCTGACCGGCATGGGCTCCTCCCACTTCGCTGGAATACCTACCTGGCGGAGGCTGACGGAGCTGGGCCGTCCCGTCTGGAACATCGACGCCGGGCAGCTGCTGGACAACCCCAGCCAGATCACAACCGACACCCTGCTGGTCGTCACCTCCCAGTCAGGTGCCAGCGGAGAGGTAGTTGAGCTTTTGAATCGCTGCAAGGCAGGCCTGATTCACCCCGCACTGCTGATCGGCATTGGCGATGACACGTCCAGCCCGTTGGCCGTCGATTCCGATCTGTTCCTGCCCCTGTTCAGCGGAAGCGAAGCCACTGTCAGCACCAAGAGCTACCTGAACACCTTGGCGGTGCACCGCATGCTCTCTGCAGCATTTGAAGGCCGCGCGCTGGAGGAGGTAAGGTCCGAGATCCTGACGGCTGCATCCGCCGTTGAACAGGCCATCAGCTCGATCGATCTGGCGGATGCCGCCGCAGCCATTGCCGGCCACCCGCAGCGCAGGCTTGCCTATGTCGGCCGGGGGGACGAATCGGCTACTTCTCTGTTTGCGGCTCTGATCACCAAGGAATCGTCAAAGGTCCCGGCGGAAGGGTTCATCGGCGGCCAGTTCCGCCATGGCCCCTTCGAATTGGCCGGCGATGGACTCGCCGTCGTGATCTTTGGAATGTACGGTACCGAACCCGATCAGAGCCTGCACATGCTCGCCACTGACCTTGTCCGCGCGGGATCGAAAGTCATCATCGTCGGCGACGACGAGGTCCCTGGCGCCACGACGGTGCGCATCCCCGGTAAGGGCTCACTGGACCGTCTGGCCGCCAGTTCCGTAGCGGCCGAGGTCTTCGCCGTCGGCCTGGCCCGTGCCAATGGCGTTGTACCTGGAGCCTTTCTTTACGGCTCCAAGATCACGACGGCGGTCTGAATGCCAGCCACCGCACCAGACCCGACAGGCGACCCGGCCGGACTGGTCGTCGGAGTGGACATCGGCGGCACCGGCACCCGTTTCGTTGCCATGGACCTGGAGAGGAAGATCCTCGCACGGCATGCAGTACCCACCCCCGCTCGGTTCACTTCCGGCTCGGCCACAGACTTCCTCGCCGGGCAGATCAACTTCCTCGTTCAAGGCGAGCCGATCGCGGCCATTGGAATCGGCGCTAGCGGCCCCGTCGATTCCGAGGGCATCATCCGGAACCCGGACACCTTGCCCGCCTTCACGGGGGAACCTGTCGTTTCCGAACTCACCACACGATTCAAGACTAGGGTCAGAATCGATAACGACGCCGTGTGTGCCGCTCTCGCGGAACAGCGGGTGGGGGCTGCCGCTGGGTCAGCTAGCCTGCTCCATATCACGCTCGGAACCGGAATCGGGTCCTGCCTCCTTCTGGACGGCCGGCCGCTGCGCGGGGCAGACGGGATGCACCCAGAGGCCGGCCACATCACCGTCCGGCACGCGCCTGTGGCCTGCTACTGCGGACGGGACGCGTGCTGGGAACAGGCAGCCTCCCGGCAAGCGCTCCAGCGGGCGGCCGCCGCTGTCCTCGGCAGGGATCCTGACGACAGAAACGCCGTCGCCGACCTTGCCGAGAATGCCACCCGCGGAGACGCCGCCGCCACCCGGATGTTTCGGGAGTACGGGCTCGCTGTAGCTGTAGGGCTCGGCACGCTCCTTGCCGCCTACCGGCCGAACACCGTCATCCTGGGCGGCAGCGCGGCCGAACACCTGAATCTCTACCGGGAAGAGATTCAGAGCTATCTTGCCGGGCTCGGTCCGTGGATTCACCATGCCCGGCTGGCCGCAACCCACCTGGATGACTTCGGCGGCGCCATCGGCGCAGCCCACCTCACCCTGGCCAACATTTAGGCGCCGGAACCCGCCCGTGTCCCGATCGAATTTCACTCATAGTTCAAGGAAGAGCACATGATCACCAACCCACCGCAAGCGACAACAAAACCCGCAGGCGAGCACCTGGACAGCGGGCTCCGCCCAGGCTCCATTGGCCTCGGCGGTACCCTCATGCAGTCCATCGCCCAGATCTCCCCCACCCTCGGGATCTTCTACACGATCGCGTTCACCAGCGGACAGGCAGGCGCTACTGCACCGCTGACCTACCTGGCAGCCTTCCTGGTATGCCTGGTGATCTCCGTTCCCATGCTGGGCCTGGCCAGGCATCTGCCGTCCGCCGGAGGCTTTTATACCTATGTTTCTGCCGGCATCGGGCCCAAGGCCGGATTCATGACGGGGTGGCTGTACGCCGTGATGGTCACCGTCGTCCCCGCCGCCCTGGCCGCCTTCACCGGCGCAGTGCTTCAGGACGAGCTGGCCGGCAAATACGGCATCGGGCTCCCGTGGTGGATCTACTCCACCGCGATCCTCGTTATCTGCTTTGCCTGCGCCTACCGGGGCATTGTCATCTCAATCAAATTTCTTGTCGTCATGACTGTCTTCGAAATGGCTGTGGGTCTCGGCCTTGCCGTCACCGGCATATTCAACCCGGGCACCGGCGGCGTGAACTTCGACGGCTTCAACCCGGCCAACGTCCAAAATCCATCCGGGTTCTTCCTCGCCATCGTGCTGTCGATCTTCGCCTTCACCGGCTTCGAAAGCGCAGCCGCAGTGGGCGAGGAATCCCGCGACCCGAAAAGGATCGTGCCCAAGGCCATCATCGGATCACTGGTCCTGATCGGCATCTTCTACGTCGTGACCGCCTGGGGCCTGCAGATCGGCTGGGGCACCAATGACGTCGAGGCCCTCGCCGCGTCACCGACGGCACCCGCGTTCGTCCTTGCCGACCGACTGTGGAGCGGGGCCTCCGTCCTGGTCCTGATCGCACTCGTGAACTCCGGCCTGGGCGTCTGCATCGCCTGCACCACCAGCGCCACACGAACCATCTACGGGATCGCCCGGACCGGGGCACTGCCCCAGTTCCTGGCCCGCACACAGCCGAAGCATCGCACACCGGTCACCGCGGTGTATGTCCAGTCGGCAATAGCCCTCACTGTCTGCCTGGCCGTCGGCCTGCCGCTCGGACCCTACAACCTTTTCAACATGCTCGGAACCACCGGTACGTTCGTCTACATTCCCATCTTCATTCTGATGAACATCGCCGCCTTCCTGTACTTCCGCCGGAAGCACCCCGAGGAATTCAACATCTGGGCACATGTCGCCGCGCCGGTGGTTTCCACCCTCGCGCTGCTGACCATCGCCTACAACAGCATCGTCCCGCTGCCCGCCTACCCGGTCATCTTCGCCCCCTTCCTCGCCCTCGCATACGTGCTGCTGGGCGCGGCTGTCCTCTTCGGACGCAATCTGCGCCCGGGCCACCGTGGCTGGATGGCCCGGGCGGGCGAACTCCCGGACGTCGACTGACCCGCCCACACGATCCCTCAACAACAGGAAACCGAAATGCCGCACACACTCCCCTCATCCGTAGACACCATCATCATTGGCGGTGGAACCGGCGGAGCCGCCTTCGCCGGGACCCTCGCAGCCCACAGCGATGAAACCATCCTCCTGCTCGAAGCCGGCCCGGATTACGGCCCGCGCGAACTGGGCCAGTGGCCGGCCGACATGCTGGACGCCCGCTCCATTCCGCTCTCACACGATTACGACCTACGGGCCGGCCGCTCATCCGGGGAGGGCATCCTGGACCTTCCCCGGGCCCGCATCCTCGGGGGCTGCTCAGCCCACAACGGCTGCACGGCCTCCATCGGGGCACGCCACGAATACGACGAATGGGCCGCTGCCGGCAACCCCGGATGGTCAGCCGAGGACGTCACGCCTCTGCTGGAATGGGTCCGGAACCGCTTCCGCGTCCGGCGGTACACCATGGAAGAACTCACGCCGCCGCAGAAGGCGTTCGTCAACGCCGGCGTCGCCACAGGACTTCCCTTCGCCGATGACCTTGACGAACTCGAAGCCGCCGAGGGAATCGGACCCATGCCGGTCAACGTCGTCGACGGAGTCCGCTGGAACAGCGCCTTCGCCTTCCTGGATCCGGTCCGGGAACGGGAAAACCTGACGATCGCCGGCGGTGTCCAGGTCACCAGCATCGACATCACCGACGGCACCGTACAGGGAGTTTTCGTTCGCACCGACGCCGGTGAAGCCCACATCAACGCAACCCGCGTCGTAGTCGCGGCCGGCGCCTACCACTCCCCCGCGCTCCTGCTGCGCTCAGGGGTCGGACCCGCCGAGGAACTGGAAGGCCTCGGCCTGGCCGTCAAGGCGAACTTGCCAGGGGTTGGCAAGCACCTGCTCGATCACTCCTGCATCCAGCTCGACTTTGCCGGCCAGCCCGGGCTTGTCGAAGATCTGGCCAAACTCCCGTGGAGTCCGGACGAGCAGACGGTCGGGCGTGCCAAATCAAGCAAATGCGATGCCGGCCCCTACGACATCCACGTCTTCATGGTCGCCGGTGCCAACAGCGGACACCCCGGCCTGCCCCCGATCACTCTCTACGGCGGGGCCATGCGGGCACGTTCCGAAGGCGTCGTCACCCTCAACTCCGACCTGGACATCACAAACCCCGTCATCGACCACCGCTACGGCACCGACCCCGACGGCTATGACCGGACCGTGCTCTCCGAAGCCCTGGACCTCATGGAATCAATGGTGAAAGTCCCGGAACTTGCCACCATCCTCGGTGACCGAGTACCCGGAACAAAGGCCCCGCTCGACGACATCGTGAACTACTGCCATCCTGCGGGGACCTGCAAAATGGGCCCGGCCACCGACGAAACCGCCGTGGTCGACAGCACGGGCGCAGTCCACGGCGTTTCTGGGCTCTTCGTCGCCGACGCCTCCATCATGCCCACCATCACCAGAGGCAACATCAACCTCCCCACGGCCATGATCGGAGCGAGGATCGCCGCAGGACTTCTCGGGATGACACCGCGAGCCGTCACGGCGTCTTCAACAGTCGGCGCGGACGGCAGCGGCCCCGCCAACTGACGGCCCGTTTGTAGAAAAAGGACCGAAGAGGCGGGCCGGGTTGTTACGCAATGCAAGCAGCCCCGGCGTAACCCGGCTCGCCTGAAGCCGCCAACCCCCACACCGGAATCGAAAGATGAAAACCCAACCGCCGACCTTCACCGTCACCATCACAGCCCACGACGCCCAGAACCTGCAGACAGAACTACATCTGGCCGAACAATCAGCACGGAAACACGCCACAGTGTTGAGACAGGGGATCCTCGTCACCCAGCATGACTACGCCACGTACAGCGTGACCGTCAGCCCCGAAGTGCCCTACGGCCAGACCCGCGAACAGCGTAAATGCGATTGCACTGATCCGCGCTGAACCTGTTATCGGCACACTGCGCACACTGCGGCGTCTGCACTATGAAGTCGGAGCCGGATACCCATTCCCACGCCAGCTAAGCGGTCTCCGAAAGCTCATAGAACCAAGCCAGCTGGTCTTCGGAACGGACTATCCTTTCGAGGGTCTGGCCGGTATCGAGCGCAACGTCAACGTTTTAGAAGGAACGAACTTCCTGAAGAAGGATGACGTCTCAAGCGCCTTCCGGCGTAACGCACTTAGCCTCTTCCCGAACCTGAGCTCGCGCTAAACGCCCCCCATTACAAAGGAAGTGCAATTGCTGTGCTCCCCGTTGCATTGCGACCGCGGCCCTTCGTGTGAATGAAATGCACCCCAACCTGACACAGGGGGCGCCTGATTGGGCCCCAGACAAATGAACTTAATCGGGGTCTACTGAGAGGCTCGGCCCCGTCCGCCGCCCCGACGAAAGGTAAACAATCAGCTCTTGCATGGGGGTAGAAACAGGGGAAACACCCTCACCGTGAAGCATCTTCCTGCTGGTGTTGTTTTAGTGGTGTAGCTGCATCCGTTGCAGGACGGTGGCGGAGATTTCCTCGACGGACATCGACGCAGAGTTCACATACGGCACTTGGTTGACCCGGTACATGTCCTCGGCGTTGCGCAGTTCGTAGGTGCACTGGCCCAGCGAGGCGTAGTTGCTCCCGGGGCGGCGTTCCTGACGGATCTGGCTCAGCCTGACGGGAAGAGATGTCAGCCCGAAGCACTTGTGCACGAACGGCAGCAGAGGCTTCGGCAGGGCCAGGCTGGTGAAGTCTTCCTCGACCAGAGGGAAGTTGGCGGCGAGAATGGCGTGCTGCAAAGCCAGGTACATGGTGGTCGGAGTCTTGCCGCAGCGAGATGGTGCGATGAGGATCAGTTCGGCGCGCTCCAGTGCCGGAACGGACTGGCCGTCGTCGTGCTCGATGGCGTATTCGACGGCGGCCATGCGTGACTGGTAGCGGGCTGCGTCGCCGACTCCGTGGGCCTGCCCCGGCACGCCGCTTGCGGAGGCATTCAGGGCCTGTTCGAGCTGACCGATGTGTGCTCCAAACAGGTCGAAAAAGTGCCCATGGCTGCGGGACAGGACGGCGCGGATGTCATTGCCGACAGTGGTGGAAAAGATGATGGGCCGGGGCCCGTTCGCGGCCAGTTGGTCGATGGTGGCGACCACCTCGTGCGCCTGCTCCACGGTGGTGATGAACGGAATGGTCCGGCGCTCCAGCGGCCGGCCCGGGAACTGGGTTAGCAGGGTGTTACCGAGCGTTTCGGCGGTGATGCCTGTGCTGTCCGAGAGGAAGAACACCGTGGGGGCGGACGGGCTGCCCGCCCCCACGCCGTCCCGCCGTGGGGCGTCCGTCACTTAGACCGGTGAGCCGCTGGTGGTGCGTGCCAGGCGCAGCCAGGTTTCGGTGACGGCGTCTGGGTTCAGCGAAATGGAGCTGATGCCCTGCTCCAGCAGCCATTCGGCGAAGTCTGGGTGGTCACTGGGGCCCTGGCCACAGATCCCGACGTACCTGCCCTTGGCGCGGCAGGCGGCGATGGCCATTTCAAGGAGTTTGGTGACCGCGGGGTTCCGTTCATCGAAACCTTCGGCGACCAGGGCCGAATCACGGTCGAGGCCCAGCGTGAGCTGGGTCAGGTCGTTGGAGCCGATCGAGAACCCGTCGAAGTACTCCAGGAACTCATCGGCGAGCAGGGCGTTGGCGGGAAGTTCGCACATCATCACGATCTCCAGCCCATCCTCGCCCCGGCGCAGTCCGTTGGCGGCGAGCAGCTCGGTGACGCGGCGGGCCTCATCCAGGGTGCGCACGAACGGAACCATGATCTTGATGTTGGACAGGCCCATCTCGTTCCGAACGAACTTCAGGGCTTCGCACTCAAGCTCGAAAGCCTGGCGGAATGAGTCCGAAAGGTACCGGGAGGCGCCCCGGTATCCGATCATCGGGTTTTCCTCGGACGGCTCGAACGCGGGACCGCCCAGCAGGTTGGCGTACTCGTTGGACTTGAAGTCCGAGAGCCGGATGATGACCGGCTCCGGTGCAAAGGCAGCGGCGATCGTGGAAATGCCCTCGGCCAAACGCCTGACGTAGTAGTCCCGGGGTCCGTCGTAGGCTGCGGTCTTGTCGCGGATCTGCCGTACGGTGTAGTCCGAGAGCGCCGCCGGGCGCTCGACTTCTCCCGCAACGGCCAGCAGGGCGTTGGGGTGGATGCCGATCTGGCGGTTGATGATGAACTCGAGGCGGGCCAGCCCTACGCCGTGGTTAGGGAGCCGGGAGAAGCTGAAGGCCTGTTCGGGGGTGCCCACATTCATCATGATCTTGACCGGCGCCGGCGGCATTGTGTCCAGGCTGGTCTCGTGCAGCGCGTAGTCGAGCAGCCCGTCGTACACGAGTCCTGCCTCGCCCTCGGCGCAGGAGACGGTGACGGGTGTGCCGTCACACAGGACCCGGGAGGCGTTGCCGGTTCCGACGACGGCGGGGATTCCGAGTTCCCGGGCGATGATCGCAGCGTGGCACGTACGTCCGCCGCGGTCCGTGACGATCGCGGCGGCTTTCTTCATGATCGGTTCCCAATCCGGGTCGGTCATGTTCGCCACCAGAACGTCCCCGGTCTGGAACGAGGCCATCTGGTCGATGGAGGTCAGCACCCGAACCTGGCCGGCGCCGATCCGCTGGCCGATGGCCCGGCCCTCGGCCAGGACTGCGGAGCGTTCGGTGAGCGTGTAGCGGGAGATGGTGCCGGAGGCCTTCCGGGACTCAACCGTCTCGGGTCGGGCCTGGAGGATGTACAGCTCCCCGTCCACGCCGTCCTTGCCCCATTCGATGTCCATCGGTCGGCCGTAGTGCGCTTCGATGGCCAGCGCGTGGCGGGCGAGCTCCTGGACCTCGTCGTCCGTCAGGCTGAATTGGCGGCGCCGGTTCTGCGGCACGGGCACGAAGTCCACAGTCCGGCCGACCTCGCGGGACTCCGTGTAGATCATCTGGACGGCCTTCTCGCCCAGGCCACGCTTGAGGATTGCCGGTCGTCCGGCCGCCAGGGCTGGTTTGTGCACGTAGAACTCGTCCGGATTCACAGCGCCCTGGACCACAGCCTCGCCGAGACCGTAGGACGAGGTGATGAAGACGGCGTCATTGAAGCCCGACTCTGTGTCCATCGTGAACATCACTCCGGAGGCGCCGATGTCGGAGCGGACCATGCGCTGGACGCCCGCCGAAAGTGCCACCTCCGAATGGGCAAACCCGTGGTGCACCCGGTATGCGATGGCCCGGTCGTTGTATAACGAGGCGAAGACATCCTTGATGGCGAGCAGGACGTTGTCCACGCCCCTGATGTTCAGAAAGGTCTCCTGCTGCCCGGCGAAGGATGCATCCGGCAGGTCCTCAGCCGTGGCGCTGGAGCGCACCGCCCAGGACACATCCCCGGTGTGCTGGTCCGTCAGGCGGCTGTAGGCGGTCCGGATGTGCTCCTCAAAACCGAGCGGGAACGGGGTGCTGCGGATCAGGTCGCGGATCTGCTTCCCCGCTACAGTCAGAGCGGCCACGTCTCCGCTGTCCAGATCCTCAAGGATGCCTTCAATTCGGGTGTCGAGGCCTGACTCGCTCAGGAAACGCCTGTAAGCGTCTGCTGTGGTTGCGAAACCGTCCGGCACTTTGACCCCCGCTGAGGCAAGGTTCCGGACCATTTCTCCGAGCGATGCATTCTTGCCGCCGACCTGGTCAAGGTCGGACAGGCCGAGGCCAGAAAACCAGAGAACGTCAGTCATAGGTGGTGCTCCTCCGTTGGGCACGCTCTGACAAGCGCTGAAAAAAGATGTGATGCAAGGTTGGTCCTGAGGCCCTAAAAGAAGCAAATGGATGTGACGCAAAATACACTGTTTGAAGGTAACGAAAAGTCACCCGAGCGTCGGTTCATAAACTCGTATCCCGCCAACACATAGCGGGACGTTGTGGGCCTCCCGGCGTAAATCGATGGAATCGAGCCGACCACAAAGCTTGAATCGAACGCACGCCAAGGGGGGCTCAATGTTGCTCTCGTCCAGTCGGCGCAGTCTGGAAGCAAATGCTGTTCGTGGTGGTCCGGGAAATTTGATGTTCGGGTCAGGGGCAGGCCACTCGTTGTGTTGCCGCCCGTCTGTTCCCCCAAGCTCGGCACCGCACTTGGGAAAGCAGCAGAGGCAACGTAGGAAACCAGTTACCTCGCAGCGCCGGTCGTGTTCAGTCAGGTCGCTTAGATCTCTTATTTCGTCCGGCGCAGCCTGTCTAGTTCCGCTGTATCGGCCAGCGAAGGCCGCATTCCCCGGTGGACCTTTATCCCTTCGGGCAGGCCCTCCACTGTTACCTGTGATCCGGAGACATCGAACGTGAAGCGGGCTTCACCCATGGCCACGTTTTCGGCGTGAAAGTCCCCCCACGTTTCGGGCAGTACGGGATCGATCCAAAGCCCGCCGAGGGAGTAATGGGCATCGTGGCGCAAGAGGCTCCGCATTAGCATCACAGGGGTCGTCGCCGCCCATGCCTGCGGTGAACATGCGGTCGGGTAGGGAAGCGGTTCGGGGCAGACCGACCGGCTGAACCCGCAGAACAGTTCGGGCAGCCTGTGGTTCGTGTATTCAGCGGCTTCCATCAGTGCCGTCGCGATTCGCTGGGCCTCCGGAACGAACCCGTAGCGCATGAGGCCAGCGACGATCAGCGCGTTGTCGTGCGGCCAGACGGAGCCGTTGTGGTAGCTGACCGGGTTGTAGGCGCCCATGTCCGTGGCCAGGGTGCGCACGCCCCAGCCGCTGAACATCTCCGGGGACATCAGGCGGTCGGCAACCTGCCGGGCCTTGTCCTCATCCACAATGCCGGACCACAGGCAGTGGCCCATGTTCGACGCGCAGGCATCGACGGGCCGCTTGTCCCTGTCGAGTGCCACAGCGTAATAGCCGTGGTCCGGCAACCAGAACCGCTCGTTGAACTGCTTCTTCAGCTGCTCGGCACGGTCGAGGAGTTCGGCTGCCAGGCCCCGGTTACCGGCGTCGTGGGCCATCCAGGCCCGGGCCACATATGCGCTGTAAACATAACCCTGCACTTCGCATAAGGCGATGGGCGGCTCTGCAATCTGGCCATCGGCAAAATTGATTCCGTCCCAGGAGTCCTTCCAACCTTGGTTGATCAGACCGTGCTCGTTGAGCCTCTCGTACTCCACGAAGCCGTCGCCGTCACTGTCGCCGTAATCCCGGATCCAGTCGAGGGCGCGGTCCGCGTTGGGCATCAGAGCGGCGATGTCCTCCGGGGCGACCCCCCAGCGGCTTACTTCACCCAACAGGGTTACGAACAGGGGCGTGGCATCGGCGGTGCCGTAATAGGCCGATTTCCCGCCAAGCGTCACGCCGGTGGCGACGCCGAAGCGGACCTCGTGCAGGATCCTCCCGGGCTGTTCCTCGGTCATCGGGTCCACTGCTGTGCCTTGGAGGTCGGCCAGGGTCTGCAACGTGCCCAGGGCCAGCGGTGCGTTGATGGGCATCACCATGAAGGAGGCGAGTAATGAGTCACGGCCAAACAATGCCATGAACCACGGCGCTCCGGCGGCAACGACCATACGGTCGGGGTTCTGCGGATCGGTGATGCGCAAGGCTCCGATGTCAGCGTAGCTGCGCTCGTGAATGCGCTGGAGGGAAGGGTTTCCTATCCGGACAGGAGGGATGCTGGCTACCCAGGACTGCCGGCGCCGGTCCTGGGGTGAGATAGCTTCCGGGCCGTCGTCCATGGATGGCAAGGACGGCTCGACGCCCTCCAACACCGGGACCACGGCGACCCGGACGTTCCACTCCCCCTGTGCAGGTATGACTGTCTGGAAGTGAAGGCCGTCGGCGCTGGCTTTGCCGTCGGGAGCCGTGACGACAACCCCCTTCCGGACATCCTGCCAAACTGCCTCCAGCCTCACTGCACCGTCCTCGAACCGCCTGGTCTGCGTCCATTGCCGGTGGAAGCGCCCGTCCTTGACCTCAAAAAGATCGGCGAAATCTGCATCAACAGACAGTGCGACTTCGCAGGCGGCCGGCCCCAATGCGTAATTGTGGATGATGATGTCCTCTAGAAGGCCAGCTCCCAGTTTGCGCCTGCGCTCAACGGACAGCGGACTATCGGCCCTCCCGTCGGACCGGATGGCCCTGCCAATGTAGCTTCCCTGATAGGGAGAAGGTGTCCACGCGCCAAGGGCCTCCATCGGCTGGCCGTTGATCGTCAGGCACCAGCGGGACAGAATCCTGGTGTCCAGATGGAAGACGCCGTGAGGATGGTGAGGGAAGATGTCCCCATTCTGGAGGGATATGCAGAATGACGATCCCTCCACCAGTGTCACGGCACCCTGCCCGATTGGCCCCGCCGCGTTGTCTGCATTCCATCCGGCCATCGCAAGCTCCTCTTTGAGGTGACCAAGCCTCATGCTCCTCGAATCTACGCCCGGCTTTGGGCGAGCACCAGAGCAGTTCAATGCGTGCGGTCAGCATCTGGACCATCTCACCGCAGCGCACCGCGATGAAAGTTAGAGGGGGCCGACTCCTGGGATAGGAGCGGCAAGGACGAAGGGGCGCCGCCTTCCAGGTCCTCCTAATTACCCGCCACGAGGTTCATGCGCCAGGCGTAGGCCGTGGCATCAGCCCTTCCACGCGCGCCGATCTTCCGGTACAGGTTGCTGATGTGGCGTCCAACGGTGTCGATGCTGATGACCAGGTTCGCGGCAATGTCCCGGTTGGTGAAGCCGCTGGCGACCAGGCCCAGGATTTCGATTTCGCGCCGGGTCAGCCCATCGGGGCTTTTTTCCGGTGCGCGGGGACATGCCGCTGGAGTTGGGGGCTCCATCAGGTCCAAGAGGCGCTGGGGTGCCTGGGCGAGTATCTGTTGAGGTGGCCAGGCGCTGCCGCCAAGGGCAGCTAGCCGGGTGGCTCGTGTGGTGGGTTTGGGCGCAGGGGTGCTCGGGCGCCGCGGGCAGCAGAATTCCACCCAGTATTCCAACCCCAGATCACCGCGGATGATCGCTGCCGAGGCGGCGGCGGTGGAGGCGAGGGTGTGTTCGTTGAGACTGCCAAAGGATTCGGCGAGGCCTTCCAGGCACCACACTGCCCTGGCCTTTAGGCCGAGTCTTACGGCGATCTGGAGGCTCTCAAAGTAGCCTGCTGCTGCGAAGGCCGGCCGGTTGGTCAGTGTGTCGACGAGTGCGAGCAGGTTAAGGAGCGAGGACGTCTGCACCTGGTCTCCCACGCTGCGGCTTTCGGTAAGGCCGTGGTTGAGAACCATGTGTGCCTGATCGTAGTCTCCGTCATCGATGAGGAGCCGGCCTATCTGTTCCATGGGGAGGCTGGCTGCCACCTGGTCTCCGAAGGAGAGGAGGTCCGCTGACGCGGCCTCCAGGCAGGTTCTGGCCAACTCGGCCCGCTGCGGATCGGTGGCGGCGGCGGCGCCGAGGAGGGCAAGTGCCCGGGCATGCGCCCAGCCGTCGCCAAGCCTGGTGTAAAGTTCCATGGCCTCGGTGAGGGCTGCTTCTGCGGACCGGAAGCCGTCCACTTCCAGTGCTGCGGCGGAGAAGGCTACGAGGGAGCCCGCAAGGTCCGGGAGGGAGCCGACCGACCGCCACAGGGTGACGGCCTTCTGAAGTTCGTCGTGCGCGCTGGTGTAAGACGTGAGGTGCGCCCGCAACCCCCCGGCGGTTCCCAGGACCTGCGCTTGGCCGCGCGCATCCAATCCTCCTGCGGCACGCAACTGTTCCACGGTTGCAAGGCCCTCTTCGATCAGGCCCCTGTGCAGCCAGTACAGGTAAAGGGCCTGAACGAGCTCCGCTGCCTGGGACATTTCCTTTGCTTCGATAAGCCAGTTCAGGACCTGCGTCAGGTTGGCGTATTCCTCGTCAAACCACGTGCGGGCATGGTCGGCTTCCGGACCCCGGACAGCGGCCATGGCGCGTGACTGCTCGACGAGCACACGGGCCAGGCCTTGCCGCTCCGCTGAGCCGAGCGATATTTCCTTGGTGGTCATCAGATAATCGCGTATCAGCGGCATCACCTGGAACCTGCTGCTGCCGGACCGCGCAGGAACGGTTTGCAGCAACTGTTGTTCCACGAGCATGGCCGCGGCTGATAGGAGCTGAACGGGCTCACCGGAGGGATGGCTGCCCAGCTCCAGGGTGCGAAGGGTCTGCAGAGAGCATCCGCCTTCAAACTCAGCGACAGCCGCCAAGACCGCCTGCTCTGGCGGGGAGAGGTGCCGGATGCTGGGTGCAAGGCAGGCGATCATGGACCGGTGTCTGGCAGGGATGCCAGGTTCCAGGTCCTCAAGGATGCCCAGCGTCAGATCCAGCTCGGCAAGAAGAGCATCCGGAGTGAGGACGCTGCTTTTCAGGGCTGCCATTTGCAGCGCCAATGGAACCCCTCCGAGCCGCCGGCAGATCGCGAGCATGCCTGTTACGGTGTTCCTGTCGAGCGTGGTTTCGGGGGTCAGGGCGAGCACCCGCTCAACGAAGAGGGCGACAGCTGAGTTGTTGTGGACAAATTCTTCCAACTCACGTTTGTCGGCTGGAGGAGCGGCCTCGGGCAAGGCGAGGGGTTTCACTGTCACCTGCCGTTCCAAGGAGAGGCGGAACCGGCCCCGTCGGGTGGCCAGGATCTGGAGCCCAGGGTGGTCCTCCAGGAGCGAACGAATAAGCCCGGTGGGGTCGGGCCCGGTCGGGGACGTATCGACGGCGATCAGCAGCGGACCGTCCGGGCTGCCGTCAGGATTCTCTGCGATGAGCTGCCGGACTCCCGCGCTGAGGTGCTTCAGGGTTTCCTCTCCGGAGCGTTCGGCTTCGAAGTCGAACCAGGCCTTTTGGGCAGCGGCGGCGCCTACGGCGTGATGCAAAACCTGGCGGGCGAGCACGGTCTTTCCCACTCCCCCCATCCCGACGAGAGTGATCAGCCTGGTCCCCTGTTCCAGGAGTTCCAGCACCTCCTGAATGTCCTCATCTCGTCCGCGCAGATCACCGCTGACCAAGTGCATTCGTCCTCCACGCAGTTTGCTCATCTGATCCCGCCGCCGCTCTTGCGGGAATAGGTTGCCACCGCCTCCTGCGGGATCTTTCGGATGATTTGTTCCAAAGATACAGGTTTTATGTGATGTGCCTCTCAGGGGCCAACGCTGAGGATGGGAGTAACCCCAGCGGCAACCCAACCGATAGAGAGAGGGCACAATGTCTGCCACCACCACCACCACTGCCAATGCCACGGACTGGCCGAAAGACCAGCTCGAACGGCGCAGGCACGCACTAGAGCAGGTCGAGCTCATCCGTGAGTTGCTTGAAGACGGCGTACAGGAATCCCAGCGGCAGGGAAAGGTCGTATCCGGGTCCATCCAGGCACTGCGGGATGCGGGGATCATGGGCATCATGACCCCTGATGACCTGGGGGGAAACGAGGTGGATCCCGTCACGGCATTTGAGGTGATTGAGGCCGTAGGCCGGATTGATCCCAGTCTGGCATGGACCTCTGCCATCCTCTTGGAAGGTGCCGGCCAGCTGGCGACTCACCTTGCCCCCGAGCAGGCCTCGCTCGTCTTCCGCTCGAGGCTGCCACTGCATGCCGCGTCACTGCGGCCGGGCGAGGCGGAAAAGGTGGACGGCGGGTATGTCCTGAATGGCAGGTGGGATTTCACCAGTGGCATCCACCACGCGGATTACGTTTCCGCGACGTTCTGGACCGCTTCGGGGAGCGGCCAGACCGAACGTCGCATGGCTTTGGTTCCGGCCGGGCAGTTCAAGATCCTCGACGCATGGAACGTCCTGGGGATGAAGGCCACCGGCTCAACGGCCTTCGTCGTTGATTCCGTGTTCGTTCCGGATGAAATGATCTACGACCCCATGGGCATTCCGCGCCGTGTGGACACTCCCCTGGCCCGGATGGGCATGGTCCCCTACATTCTCCAGATGCACCCGGGAATGGTCCTTGGCGCCGCACGGCGGGCACTTGACGAGATTATTGCCATCGCCCCGACCAAGCGCCGCGGCAGCCGGATCAACATCGGCGCCTCGGCCAGCCTTGCCGAGTCTTCCTGGTTCCAGCGGGAGCTGGGAGAACTTGATGCGCAGTTACGCGCGGCCCGTGCGCTGGCCATCCAGGCCAATCAGCGCGTCCACGACGCACTGGCCGGCGGCGGCGACGTCGACCTGGAACTGCTGGACTTCATGCAGACGGCATCGTCGTTTGCAGGTAAGACAGCCCACCAGGTCATCACGCGGGCCTTCCGCCACACGGGGGCTCAGGCCATCGCAGAGGACGGGCTCCTCGCACGGCTGTTGCGCGACATCAACACCATCCTCGCCCATGGTGTCCTGGGCGAAGTCGGCTTCGAACTGCACGGGGAGTTCACGCTCGGACTGCAGACCCTCGAAAACCGGCGCATGATCTAGCGGCCCTTCGACGCCACGAGCAGTAAGGAAATACTCGTCATGGATACACTCACCGTAGACACCCCCGCTGGATCCCCAGTACTTCCGCCGAGTTCTGGGCCACTACCCCACCGGTGTCTGCATCGTCACCGCGATCGACCCCGAGCTCGGGCCGATCGGCATGACTGTCGGATCCTTTACCTCGGTATCCCTCGACCCTGCATTGATCGCCTTCCTTCCCATGCGGGAATCCGGAACCTATCAGCGGATCAGGAATGCCGGAAGGTTCTGCATCAATGTCCTGGCCTCCGACCAGGACGACTTGTGCCGCCTGTTTGCCAGACGGGGATCAGAGAAGTTCAGCCAGGTCCGGTGGCGTCCAGCCCCCTCCGGAACACCAGTCCTGGACGGAGCGATCGCCTGGATAGACTGCCGGCTCGATACCGTGCACCAAGCGGGCGACCACGACATCGTCATCGGGGCCGTGGACACTCTTGGAACAGCTGACCAGCCCAAGTCTCCCCTGCTGTTTTTCCAAGGCGGCTATGGGCGATTCTCCACTTTGTCGCTCATGGTCGGCTTCGAAGAGGTGCTTCCGGCTCACCTGCGCCTTGCCGACAGGGCGCGCCCGCAGATCGAGTCGCTGGCAGAACGCTACGGCGTGGACTGCCACGCGTCTGCCGTCATCGGTGAGGACGTGATCCAACTGGCCTACGCCGGAGCCGGAAGCTCAGACCTGGACTTCAGCAAGGTTGGCCTGCGGCTGCCTCTTGTGGCGCCGATGGGCGCCCTATTTGTCGCCTGGGCGGGGCCGGAGTCTGTAGACGCCTGGATCTCCCGGTCCGTCGCCCACCCGGAGCCCGAGCTTCGGGAGCACTTCGAGGAGCATCTTGAGCAAATCCGGCAGCAGGGGTGGGCTGCCACCCCAGACGATGAACGGCTGCACGCCATGGAATCGGTCGTCAGCAGGATGGCTGCAACAGGCCCCCTGCCGTCCACTGACCGCGAATTGCACGCGCTGCTCGGGGCGGTGGCCGGCGACTACGCGCTGTCCGGGGACGGTTCGACAGGATCGCCCGTGCACAGCATCTCCGCGCCCGTCTTCGACCGCGACGGACGAGTGGTCCTGATCCTGACCCTTAACGACCGCGCGCGAGGAGACGGTGCACAGCGCGCCGAGTATCAGGCAGCCCTCCTCCAGGCCGCATCCCGGGTCACCGCAGAAATCCACGGAAACTTGCCCGCGTAACCTCCAACCGCCGAAAAATAAGGGTACCCAAGGTCGCTGTAAATCATCATAATGATAATGATCACTTGCCTGCGTACTCTCCCCGGAACTGAAAGCCTTCCTCCCCTGATAAGCCCAGAACAGGACAGAACATGACCACCACCATCTACCGCACCGTTGCCGCTGGCGCGATCGCGTTGGTACTTGCCGCGACCGGCACAGCTTGCTCCTCTGCTGGAGCCAAACCGACCACAGTTTCCGCTGATGGCACCACGAGCATCACGGTGACTCTCGCGCCAATCGTCGACTCCGCGCCCCTGTACATCGCACAAGAAAAGGGTCTCTTCAAGAAGCATGGACTTAACGTCAAGATCACCCCGGCCCCTACCATGGGGGCGAGCATCCCGGCGCTGGTTTCAGGAGCCGCCCAAATCGGCGTGCTCGCCAACGTTGATGCTATGCAGGCGTCCGCGGCCGGAATCCCGCTGCGGCTCTTTGGGACCACCACTGTCACCACTGACAAGCCGGCCCAGGATCCGGGTAAGGTCTACGTGGCCAAGAACAGCCCCATCCGGGAACTTTCGGATCTGAATGGCAAGACCATCGGAGTGAGCGGCCTCGGAGGCGCCGGCGAGCTTTCGCTGCGTGTCGCACTCGATAAGTCAGGCCTGGACAGCAGCCGCATCAAGTTCCTGGAAGTGCCACTGGACAGCATGCTCAACTCGCTGGAAAGAGGCCAGGTTGACGCCATCAATACCATTTCCCCCTTCACCAATGCCGCCGAAGCAGCCGGGGCACGCTACATCCTCTCCCCCGGCGCGGTTGCCGTGCCCCACGCCCTGCAATTCGTCCTGGCAACCACCGAACAATTCCTCGGCGGCAACCGCACCACCGTGGAGAACTTCAAGGCCGCAGTCGACGAGGCAACCGCTTACGCCGCCAAAAACCCGGACGCCGTCAGGGCTCTCCTCCCGTCCTTCAGCGGAACGCCCAAGGACCTGGCAGCAGTCATGCAGCTTCCGGAGTTCAATTCCGACTTCACCGCCGACCGCGCCCGGATCTGGTCCGAACTCATCACGAAGTACGGCTTCGTGAAGGGCAAGATCGACGTCGACACACTCGTTGTTCCCAAGGCCTGACCATGGCCCGCCAACTGATCCGCTACGGCAGAAAAGGCTCCGGCGCCCTCACAATCGCCGTAGCGTTGGCCGCATGGGAATTCGGCAGCCAGACCGGGCTTCTGCCCTCATCGGTCTTCCCCAGCATGACAAGCACCGTCCAGGCCCTGGTAACGCTGCTCGGTGACCCCGGATTCTGGCAGGCGCTCGGCGACACCATGATGAGCTGGGTGATCGGAGTCCTGATCGCCGCTGCAGCAGGGATCCCGCTCGGAATGCTTCTGGGCAGGATTGGTTTCCTCTACCGGTCCACCAGGCTTCTCATCGATTTCCTCAGCACCATCCCCTCAGTCTCCGTGATCCCGGTCATCCTTTTGCTCTTCGGCGCAACGATGGAGATGAAAGTGGTCCTGATTGTCTACGGTGCCTTCTGGCCCATCCTCGTCCAGACGGCCTACGGGGTACGTGACACCGACCGCGTCCTCCTCGACACAGCCAGGTCCTACTCCTTCACGCCGGCCCGCTCCGTCTTCAGCATCCTCATGCCATCCGCCCTGCCCTTCATCGTCACCGGACTCAGGATTTCGGCCATCATCGGGCTGCTCCTGGCCGTCTCCAGTGAAGTTCTTGGCTCCGCGCCAGGGATCGGTATGGAAATGGTCATGGCCCAGACCGGCGGCGCCCTGGCCCCCACGTACGCTTACGTGCTCCTCATCGGCCTCGTTGGAATCGCCGCCTACCTCGGACTGAACTACATGTCCCGACGGGTCCTTTTCTGGCACCCCTCCGTGAGAGGAATAAGCGCATGAGAGCAGTCCTTGGCAAAACGACAAACCTCGTCACGGAGGTGTGGCTGCCCGTCGCCGGCTTCCTGGCCTGGTGGATCCTCAGCAGCACCAGTACCTCGCTGTACTTCCCACCACTTAGCCGGATCACCACCGAAATCGGCACCGTAATGACGGCGCGCTTCGAAACCGACATCCTTCCCAGCCTGCAGAATCTCGGAGCCGGCCTCGCCGTCTCCGTCATCCTCGGCATCGCCATCGGTCTGCTCCTGGGACTGGTGCCAGCGCTGTATACAGCGCTGCAGCCGCTGCTGGAGTTCATGCGGGCCATTCCGGGCGTAGCGCTGCTGCCGATTGCCCTGTTCATGTTCGGCATCGGGGCCGAAATGAAGGTGGCCATCATCGTGTTCGGCGCCTTCTGGCCGGTTCTGATGAACACCATCGACGGAATCAGGGGCATCGACGTCCTCGTCAAAGACGTCGCCCGCAGCTACACCATCAGACGGCGGGACTACCTGTGGCGCATCATCCTTCCCGCGGCGTCACCGCAG
The DNA here is from genome assembly GCF_030818015.1 of Arthrobacter globiformis. Classification (NCBI taxonomy): domain Bacteria; kingdom Bacillati; phylum Actinomycetota; class Actinomycetes; order Micrococcales; family Micrococcaceae; genus Arthrobacter; species Arthrobacter globiformis. The sequence goes on along the minus strand of NZ_JAUSZX010000003.1, from coordinate 117,405 downwards.
ATCATTGCAGGCATCCGGATCAGTGTTTCCCTCGGTGTGATCCTCATCGTGGCCAGCGAATACGTCGCCTCCACCGAGGGCATCGGATACATCGAACTCCAGTCGGCCCGGCAGTACGACATGGACGTCATGTGGGCGGCCCTCCTGATCCTCGGAATCCTGGGATACCTGTCCAACGTGCTTTTCAGAATTATCGAACACCGTCTGCTCCGCTGGCACCGTGGCCTGCGCGGAACAGACCAAGGAGGACCACAATGACTGACACAACCATCAAACGCAGCCTCACCGGCGCGCGCGCACTCTCGGCTCAAGGTCTTGCCAAGACCTACGGCACCGGAGCCACCGCACGGACCGTGCTGGGGGACATCAGCTTTGACGTCTACGACCGGGAAACCGTCTGCATCGTCGGACCGTCCGGCGCCGGAAAGACAACCCTTCTGCGCTGCCTGGCAGGGCTGATGCCCTCCACAGCGGGAACAGTCTTCATCGGCGAAGACAAGGTCGTCGGACCACCGCCACGAATGGCCGTCGTCTTCCAGGACTACAGCCGCTCCCTGATGCCCTGGTTGACGGTGCAGGCCAATGTGGAGCTCCCTCTGCGGGGCCGGCCCGGAATATCAGCGACGCAGCGGCGGGAACGGGCCCGCGCCGCCCTCGCCAGCGTCGGGCTGGAAAACAGCGGATCCCAGCACCCCTGGCAACTGTCAGGCGGCATGCAGCAGCGGGTAGCCATCGCCCGGGCCGTCGCCTACGAACCCGCAGTCCTACTGATGGATGAACCCTTCGCGTCCGTTGATGCCCAAACCCGCTCCGATTTGGAAGACCTGACTCACACCATCAAGGAAAAATACGGCATGACGATTCTTCTCGTCACCCACGACATCGAAGAATCCGTCTACCTGGCAGACCGTGTCATCGTGCTCTCCGGCACCCCCACCAGCGTCAGTGAGATCGTCCCCGTGAACCTGCCCCACCCGCGGGACCAGGTAGCAACCAAATCCACCCGGGAGTTCGCTGACCTCCGCGCCCACATCCTCGGCCTCGTCCGCCGGCAGCAGCCATGAGCCAGCCCCGGAACCCCGATCTGATGGAAAGAGAACATTGTGGATGAAGGGATCTTGCTGCTCAGAGTGGTACTTGCGGTGCTCGTTGCCTGCCACGGTACGCAGAAGCTCTTCGGCTGGTTCGGCGGCGGAGGAATCCAAGGCACGGCACCGCTGTTCGCGGCCTGGGGGCTGCGGCCAGCGCCTCTCATGGTGGCGGTGGCCGGAACCCTGGAAGTGGCAGGGGCCGCATCGATCGCCTCCGGGACCGTCTCCATCCTGGGAACCGCCCTCGTCTTCGGCACCATGCTTGTAGCAGCGTCCGTGAGCCGCCAGAACGGCATCTGGGCGGCCAAAGGCGGTTACGAACTGCCGCTGCTCTACGGACTGATCGCGCTCGGCCTCGGAGTCACCGGCCCCGGCCGCTACTCAGTCGATCAGGCACTCGCCCTACCTGACTTCACCGGAATGGGATACACAGCAGCGGCCGCCGCCCTCAGCTTCATCGGCGCCAGCCCGCTGCTCATCCGGACCACCCGAACCGCCAGGAAACCGGCATAGCCACCCGCCCGCCGGCACGGACAGTCCCGTCCACCGGCTGATAACTGTCCCCCTTGAAGAGGAGTTTTTGTGCGTATTGCCAACGTTGATAACCGAGCTGTTTTGCTGGTTTCTGATGAGGCTGGTCTTGATGTTGAGGCTGCCAGCGGGGGCCGGTTCGGTCCGGGGCTGGCGGGTGTTTATGAGCGGTGGGAGGAGTTCCGGGCCTGGGCCGGAACTCTGGCTGACACCCCTGCCGACGTGTCGTTTGACCGGTCGTGGCTGGGCTCGCCGTCTCCGGCGCCGCGTCAGGTGTTCGCGATTGGTTTGAACTACTCGGAGCACGCGAAGGAGTCGGGGTTCGCGCAGCCGGACACCCTCCCGCCGGTGTTTACGAAGTTCCCCACCTGCATCACCGGCCCGGACACGACCGTGGTCATCCCTGAGGGTGGGAACGTGGACTGGGAAGTGGAGCTCGTGGCGGTGATCGGCAAGGAAGCCCGGAACGTTCCCGCGGCGGACGCCTGGGACCATGTGGCAGGCCTGTCGATTGGTCAGGACATTTCCGAGCGGGTCTCCCAGCTCCGTGGCCCGGCACCGCAGTTCGGGCTGGGCAAGTCCTTCCCGGGCTTCGGCCCTGTCGGACCCTGGCTGGTCACCCCGGACGAGTTCTCGAACCCCGACGACCTGGAACTCAGCTGCAGCCTGGATGGTGAAGAACTCCAGAAAGGCCGCACCTCGGAGCTGATCTTTTCCGTCCCGGCCCTGATCGAGGGGTTGTCCGCAACGGTGACCCTGCTGCCGGGGGACATCATCTTCACCGGCACCCCTGCCGGGGTCGGCGTGGGCCGGAGTCCGAAGCGTTTCATCCAGCCCGGAGAAACCTTGGTCTCCCGGATCGAGGGCATCGGCGAAATGACACAGACATTCGTCTCGGCCGGCAACTGAACCATCCCCTGGCTGCCCGGGCCGGTAACAACCCGGGCAGCCAGCCCACCCCCCTCTGGCGGGGCGGGCACCAACATCAAACTTTTCACGGATACAAAGGAGTAACCCCTTGTCACTGCATCGCCTGACCCGCGTCGTGATGGGCGTACCGAATGTCCCCGAAACGGCCGCTTACTACGAAGAGTTCGGCCTTGACCCGCTCGGGAATAACTCGTTCGGGACCCGTGACGGCGGCGAACAACTCAAAATCGTCCACGCCCCCACCCGGCGCCTGGTCGAACTGGGCGTCGGCGCCGACAACGACGATGACGTCGCCAAAGTCACCTCTCAGATGACCCGCCTGGGCGTGCCGATCAACCACAACGGAACCGAACTCCTCGCCCAGGAACCAGTGTCAGGGTTCACCGCCCGGATCCACGTCGCCCCCCGGATCGCGCAGGACCCCACCCCGGCGACCCCCTACAACGGCCCCGGCCGGATCGACCGCTTCGGCCGCGCCCCCGGCGTCGTCAGGGACTACGCGATCAAGCCCCGCAAACTCGGGCACACCGTGATCGGCACCGTGAACCTGGAAGCGACCATGCGGTTCTTCACCGAAGGCATCGGCTTCAAAGTCAGCGACTACATCTCCGATAAGGGCGCGTTCATGCGCTGCTCGGTGGACCACCACAACGTCCTTGCCCTCGCCGCCCCGGTGAACTTCCTGCACCACACCTCCTGGCAGGTCGACGACATCGACGATGTCGGACGCGGCGCCAAAGCGATGCTCGAAAACAACCCCGAACGCCACATCTGGGGCCTGGGCCGCCACCACGCCGGATCCAACTTCTTCTGGTACCTCAAAGACCCCGCCGGGAACTTCTCCGAGTACTACTCCGACATGGACTGCATCCCCGAAGACGAAATCTGGACCCCCGAAACCTTCGAAGGCGCCCAAGGACTCTTCAACTGGGGACCCCCACCTCCCCCCTCCTTCCTCGAACCCGACGACCTCGCCGCCCTCATGACCGGCACCCACGCAGCAGCCAGCCACTAGAAAGAGACATGTCCGACGATCAACAAAGCTTCCGCCTGACACTTGCCGCTGGCCCCGCCGGCTGCCCCATGAAACGCTGAGGAAGGCATCGGTGCAATGCCAACGAGCAGATACATCAACCTCACGGCACAGGACGGCCACCAGTTCCGTGCCTTCCTTGCCGCTCCGGATACGGGCGGGCCCTTTCCCTGCCTCATCCTTCTGCATGAAATTTTCGGCATCAATACCTACATGCGCACGATGGCCCGCGAGTTTGCCGACGCCGGATTCCTCGCCATCGTCCCTGACCTTTTCGCCAGGCAAGAATTGGACGTGGACCTCCACCACGAGGGCGAAGACTTCGACAAGGCCCTGAAACTCAGGGACGGACTCGATGTCACCATGGCGCTGACGGACATATCGGCTGCCATCGTCTGGGCACGGGCCGCTGCTGCAGGAAACAGTGCCGTCGGGACCCTGGGTTACTGTCTGGGCGGCGGCCTCGCCTTCCTTGCCGCCGTCACCCAGCCCGTCGATTGCGCTGTGAGCTACTACGCCGTAGGTCTCCAGGAACGAGTCGGCCTCGGCAGGCACCTGGACGTGCCGCTGTTGCTGCATTTCGCCGAGAACGACCATTACTGTCCACCGGAGGCCAGGCAAGCAATCAGTACCGTCCTCACCGGTGTCCCGGACGTGGAGATGTATCTGTACCAAGGCGCTGGACACGCGTTCGCCACCTACGGACGCGACACTTTCCGTCTCCAACCAACGCAGGTCGCGTGGGCGAGAACCATTGACTTCCTGCACAAATGGCTGCCGACACATGAGGGGCCGGGCGACGGTTCCTCGACCATACCGGCGGATACCGCCTCCTGCTAACGCCAGACGGCTCTTCCGATCTGAACACAAGCAACCGAAGGCAGTGAGCTGCCACCAGGGACGTTTTGCCCGCCGTCCCCGCCTTACGCCCAACCATTACTTGCGAGGCGGGCGGTCAACATCCGACCGCATTCAACCGGGCTGCCTGAATCAGCCCTGGAAAGGACCCACAATGGCTATCACAGTCACAGACCCCCGGCCGATCGAGCGTGCGGAGGAGATTCTCACCCCGAAGGCCCTCGCGTTCGTGGAGGAGCTCCACAAGCGCTTCGCCGGCCGGCGCGGCGAGCTGCTCGCGGCGCGGAAAGCCAAGCGCGAGGAGGTGGCCCGGAGCGGCAGCCTGGATTTCCTGCCGGAGACCAAGAACGTGCGCGACGGCGACTGGAAGGTTGCGCCGGCACCGGCGGCGCTGCAGGACCGCCGGGTTGAGATGACCGGGCCGGCTTCGCCGGCCAAGATGGCCATCAACGCCCTGAACTCCGGCGCCAAGGTGTGGCTCGCAGACCTTGAGGACGCCAGCACGCCCACATGGGGCAACGTCATCGACGCCATCCTCAACCTCCGCGATGCCGCCACGGGAACGCTGAGCTACACCTCCCCCGAGGGCAAGGAATACCGGCTCCGCACCGACGCCCCGCTGGCCGTTGTGGTGGCCCGCCCGCGCGGCTGGCACATGGAGGAGCGGCACCTCCTGCTCGACGGCGAACCCGCCGTCGGCGCGCTGGTGGACTTCGGCCTGCACTTCTTCCACATCGCCAAGCAGCTGGTGCTCAACGGCCACGGCCCCTACTACTACCTGCCGAAGATGGAGAGCCACCTCGAGGCCCGGCTGTGGAACGACGTGTTCGCCTTCGCCCAGGACTTCCTCGGCCTCGGCCAGGGCACCATCCGCGCCACCGTCCTGATCGAGACCATCCCCGCCGCGTTCGAGATGGACGAGATCCTCTACGAGCTGCGGGACCACGCCTCGGGCCTGAACGCCGGCCGCTGGGACTACCTGTTCAGCATCATCAAGTACTTCCGCGACGCCGGTGCCAGCTTCGTGCTGCCGGACCGCGCCACCGTGGCCATGACGGCGCCGTTCATGCGTGCCTACACGGAACTGCTGGTGAAGACCTGCCACCACCGGGGTGCCTTCGCGATGGGCGGCATGGCTGCGGTCATCCCCAACCGGCGCGAACCCGAGGTCACCGCGCAGGCCTTCGAGAAGGTCCGCGCGGACAAGACCCGCGAGGCGAACGACGGTTTCGACGGCTCGTGGGTGGCCCACCCGGACCTCGTGCCCGTGTGCCAGGAGGTCTTCGATTCCGTGCTCGGCGACCGGCCCAACCAGCTGGACAAGCAGCGCCCGGAGGTCTCGGTCACGGCCGGGCAGCTTTTGGACATCGCCTCCGCGGAAGGCCAGGTCACGGAAGCCGGCCTGCGCCTGAACCTCTACGTTGCGGTGGCCTACACCGCCGTCTGGATCTCCGGCAACGGCGCGGTGGCCATGCACAACCTGATGGAGGATGCCGCCACGGCGGAAATCTCCCGTTCGCAGGTCTGGCAGCAGATCCGCAACGAGGTGGTCCTCGCGGACACCGGCAACAAGGTCACCCGCGAACTGGTCACCCGGATCCTGGCCGAGGAAACCGAAAAGCTGCGCGGCGAGGTGGGCGAGGAAGCGTTCGCCCGCTACTACCAGCCTGCCAGCAGCCTGATCGGCGACATCTGCCTGTCGGAGGGCTACACGGACTTCCTCACCACCCCCGCCTACGAACTGGTGGGCTGAGGGCTCGAAGGCGTAGTGACTTGAGCCAAGGCAGTCGGAGGCAGCCCTCCCTGCTGCCCCGAGACGGCGGCGACGAATCCCCTATCCGATTAGGCGGCATACAGCCCCACCGGCAATGATCATGATCATTATCCCGAATCACTTGACATGCGATCTCGATCACATCTAGACTCATCGTAATGATCATGATGAATAGGAAGTAGGCGTCCTCTCATCACCCTCCATTCACATCCACGAGGAGTTTTTGTGCGTATTGCCAACGTTGATAACCGAGCTGTTTTGCTGGTTTCTGATGAGGCTGGTCTTGATGTTGAGGCTGCCAGCGGGGGCCGGTTCGGTCCGGGGCTGGCGGGTGTTTATGAGCGGTGGGAGGAGTTCCGGGCCTGGGCCGGAACTCTGGCTGACACCCCTGCCGACGTGTCGTTTGACCGGTCGTGGCTGGGCTCGCCGTCTCCGGCGCCGCGTCAGGTGTTCGCGATTGGTTTGAACTACTCGGAGCACGCGAAGGAGTCGGGGTTCGCGCAGCCGGACACCCTCCCGCCGGTGTTTACGAAGTTCCCCACCTGCATCACCGGCCCGGACACGACCGTGGTCATCCCTGAGGGTGGGAACGTGGACTGGGAAGTGGAGCTCGTGGCGGTGATCGGCAAGGAAGCCCGGAACGTTCCCGCGGCGGACGCCTGGGACCATGTGGCAGGCCTGTCGATTGGTCAGGACATTTCCGAGCGGGTCTCCCAGCTCCGTGGCCCGGCACCGCAGTTCGGGCTGGGCAAGTCCTTCCCGGGCTTCGGCCCTGTCGGACCCTGGCTGGTCACCCCGGACGAGTTCTCGAACCCCGACGACCTGGAACTCAGCTGCAGCCTGGATGGTGAAGAACTCCAGAAAGGCCGCACCTCGGAGCTGATCTTTTCCGTCCCGGCCCTGATCGAGGGGTTGTCCGCAACGGTGACCCTGCTGCCGGGGGACATCATCTTCACCGGCACCCCTGCCGGGGTCGGCGTGGGCCGGAGTCCGAAGCGTTTCATCCAGCCCGGAGAAACCTTGGTCTCCCGGATCGAGGGCATCGGCGAAATGACACAGACATTCGTCTCGGCCGGCAACTGAACCATCCCCTGGCTGCCCGGGCCGGTAACAACCCGGGCAGCCAGCCCACCCCCCTCTGGCGGGGCGGGCACCAACATCAAACTTTTCACGGATACAAAGGAGTAACCCCTTGTCACTGCATCGCCTGACCCGCGTCGTGATGGGCGTACCGAATGTCCCCGAAACGGCCGCTTACTACGAAGAGTTCGGCCTTGACCCGCTCGGGAATAACTCGTTCGGGACCCGTGACGGCGGCGAACAACTCAAAATCGTCCACGCCCCCACCCGGCGCCTGGTCGAACTGGGCGTCGGCGCCGACAACGACGATGACGTCGCCAAAGTCACCTCTCAGATGACCCGCCTGGGCGTGCCGATCAACCACAACGGAACCGAACTCCTCGCCCAGGAACCAGTGTCAGGGTTCACCGCCCGGATCCACGTCGCCCCCCGGATCGCGCAGGACCCCACCCCGGCGACCCCCTACAACGGCCCCGGCCGGATCGACCGCTTCGGCCGCGCCCCCGGCGTCGTCAGGGACTACGCGATCAAGCCCCGCAAACTCGGGCACACCGTGATCGGCACCGTGAACCTGGAAGCGACCATGCGGTTCTTCACCGAAGGCATCGGCTTCAAAGTCAGCGACTACATCTCCGATAAGGGCGCGTTCATGCGCTGCTCGGTGGACCACCACAACGTCCTTGCCCTCGCCGCCCCGGTGAACTTCCTGCACCACACCTCCTGGCAGGTCGACGACATCGACGATGTCGGACGCGGCGCCAAAGCGATGCTCGAAAACAACCCCGAACGCCACATCTGGGGCCTGGGCCGCCACCACGCCGGATCCAACTTCTTCTGGTACCTCAAAGACCCCGCCGGGAACTTCTCCGAGTACTACTCCGACATGGACTGCATCCCCGAAGACGAAATCTGGACCCCCGAAACCTTCGAAGGCGCCCAAGGACTCTTCAACTGGGGACCCCCACCTCCCCCATCCTTCCTCGAACCCGACGACCTCGCCGCCCTCATGACCGGCACCCACGCACCCACCGCCCTGGGACTCCACACCCAACCGGTCTAAAACGCGGCCCAAGACAAAGGTGCCTGAAAGGCTTTCCCATGTTTGTTATCAACATCAGCTACACCGCGCCGGCGGATGTCGTCGCTGAACACCGCGGAGCGCACATTGAATGGCTCCAGACCGCGGTCGATGCCGGAGTGATCGCTGCCGCGGGCAGCAAGATGACCCGTGACGGCGGCGTGCTGCTCTCCCTCGTCCAGGAGAGGGAGTACCTCGAGGCGGAAATGGCCAAAGATCCCTACGCCGCTGCCCGCGTTGCCTCCTACCAGTTGACGGAAGTCAACGTGCCCATGGTTGCCGGAGGACTGGAACAACTGAAAAGCCCCGCAGAAGAGAACTTCGACGTGGTCATCGCAGGTTATGGACCAGTCGGCCGCGTGCTCGCCCTGCAACTTGGACGCCGCGGCCACCGCGTCGCGGTGGTCGAGCGGCAGCTTGTAAGTTACCCGCTGCCGCGGGCTGTCCACTTCGATGATGAAATCGCCCGGCTCTTGCAGTCGCTCGATGCTTCCCCCGAGCAGATGCCCCACGCGGTCGAGGCCTATGACGATCAGTATGAATGGCGCAACGCCGCGGGTGAGGCTCTGCTGCAACTGGAATGGCGCGGCGGCGGGCGGTCAGGCTGGAACACCAGCTACTTCTTCCACCAGCCCAGCGTTGAGGCGTTCCTCCACGACAAGGTGTCCGCCCTGGGATCCGTCACGTTGCTGCGCGGCTGGGAAGCTGAGTCCCGGCATGAAACCGAGGAGCAGATCACCCTTCATGTGCGCAACGCTGACGGGGAGCGGCGGTCGCTGACCGGCAAGTACCTGGTCGGGGCTGACGGCGCCAACAGCAAAGTCCGCCAGTGGATGGGGACCACCATGACGGACCTTGGTTACTTTCACGACTGGCTGGTCGTGGACCTGCTGCCCAAGGAACCGATGCACGTTGAACCGCCGGCTCTGCAAATCTGTGATCCCCTCCGGCCCACCACCCTTGTACCGGGAGGCCCGGGACGGCGTCGGTTCGAATTCCTGCGGCTGGAGGGCGAAACCAAGGAAGAATTCAGCAGCGAGGCAAACGTCTGGGAGCTTCTCAAGCCCTGGGGTGTAAGCCCCGATACAGCAGATATTGAACGCCGCGCGCTCTACACCTTCCAGGCACGCTGGTGCGATTCCTGGCGCAAGGGACGGATGCTTCTTGCCGGAGATTCAGCCCACCTGATGCCACCCTTCGCCGGCCAGGGAATGAGTTCAGGGCTCCGCGATGCAGCAAACCTGGAATGGAAACTCGATCTGGTCCTCACGGACCGCGCCGACGAGTCCATTCTGGACTCCTATGGAACCGAACGCGCGGAGCACGTCAGGCACTTCATCGAACGCTCGATGCAACTCGGAGAGATCATCTGCCTGACCGATCCGGCAGATGCGGCCAGACGCGACGAGAAAATGACCGGAGACATCGCAGCCGGCGTCAGCATGCCGGCCCACCCCGCACCCCGCCTGGGTGACGGACTGCACCGGTACGATCACTCCGGCGGAACCCTATCCATCCAGGCTGCCGTCCGGGGAGCTGACAATGAGGGACTCTTCGACGACGTCTACGGCCCGGGTGGAATCCTCCTGCTGCGAAAGGAAGGGCTAAGGAACGAACTGCCCGACGACCTCCACGCCGCGCTGCAAGCGACAGGCATCCGGATCATAGCCCTGGGAACGGTGCCGGCGGCGGACACAGCCGTCGACGTCAGCGGCGCCTACTCAGCCTGGCTCGACGAAATAGTGGCCGACGCCGTCCTCATCCGCCCCGATTTCTATGTCTACGGCACTGCCGTAGCAGGGGAAATCCCGGAGCTGGTCCAGGAGTTCCTGGGCGATCTGCAACCAACGAAAGCCGCCGACGCACGGCCCGCGCTTTCCGGCTCAAGCCGGTGACACAGGTCCCCCTCTCGGCCGCGGGCACCCTGCCCGCAGCCGAGCACCGGCACCTCATCGAAAATGCGCTGGCACTCTACTGCCTGGCCATGGATGAACACGATGCCACGGCAGCCGGGCACCTGCTCACCGACGCGCAGCTGCACTTCAAAGACCAGCCCCTGCAAACCGGCGCAGACGCCATAGCGGGCTTCTATGCCGGAGCCTTCACAAACCCAGCCCCAACCCGGCACCTCATCACCAACCTGCTCACTCAGACCGACGGCCCGGACATTACGTATCGGGCCACTTATCAACGATGGTCACTGGCCGGAACCCACCCAGCCTGCCAAGCCATCGGCGAATACCGGGGACGGTTTACCCCAACCCCCGAACGCTTGAAATGGACTGAACACCGCATACTGCAGGCCTAGCTCTTCCCTCATCTACTCCCGCGGTAACACTTCAGCCCCATCCCCCACCCTGTTGACCCCTCGAGCACAACGTAGTGCCCAAAAAAGGACATAGCAATGAAACAAGAAGTCCAAACCACACCGACCGCACAACCACGCAGCGCCGGACCGTTTCTTTCAGACAAAGCCGTCATCGCCATCTGCATGCTCGTCACGGTGATGGAAGGCTATAACCTGATCGTCTTCGGCTCCGTAGTTCCCCTGCTGCTGACCGACCCATCCCTGCACATGGACGAACAGACGACCGGCCTCGTCGGCGGCATCGTCTACGCCGGTGCACTGATTGGCGTCCTGAGCGGAACCGCCCTTGCCGACCGCTACGGCCGGCACCGGATCATGGCGCTGGCCGCCGCAGTGTTCACGCTCGGATCAGCCCTGGCAGCACTGGCCCCCACGCCCGAATTCCTCGGCCTTGCACGGCTCATCACCGGCATCGGCGTCGGCGGAGCGGTCACCACGGCTATGACGCTGGCACGGAACCACGCACCCAAGCAGCGCGGAAGCCTGGTCATCACGATCACGATGGCAGGCGTCCCGCTCGGGGGAACCCTGGCCGCCCTCTTCGGGATCTTCCTCATGCCCTTGCTGGGTTGGAGGTCAATGTTCTGGCTCGGCGCCGGCCTGACGCTGGTCATTCTGGCCGTGCTCATGTCCTGCCGCATCAGCGAACCGGCCGAAGTCCGTGACACCGCACTGTCTCCGGGACAAAAGTTCGCCGCCCTTTTCCGGGGCCGCGGCTGGGTCCTTGTTCTGTTCGTCGCAGCCGCCGCCGTCACGAACATGGTGACCTGGCTTGGCCTGAACGTATGGCTTGCCGAGTCCATGAAAACACTCGGGTTCAGCCTTACGGAGGCGCTCATCTTCGCATTCACCCTCACAGGCGCCGCGGTCATGGGATCCTGGTTCACAGCCACAGCAGCTGACAAGGTCGGACCTGCAGTCATCGGCGTCATCTGCGCCGCCCTGACCCTCGCCGGGCTTCTCGGCATCCTTCTTGGACCGGTATCCATGGCCTTCGCACTGGTCTGCGTGGCGCTGATGGGCATCGGCGGCCACTCCACCCAAAACCTGATCAATGCCACAGCCTCAACTGCCGTGGCCCCGCACTCCCGCGGCACGATTCTCGGCCTGACGAACTCGATGGCTTTCATCGGGTCCTTCCTCGGACCCGTTCTTGGCGGTACGGCCTTCGCCTCCGGCGGTCCGGCGGGTATCTTCACGCTGTACGCGGCCACTGCCGTCCTGTGCCTGGTCCTGTGCGCGGGCCTGTATGTCTCCCACAGATCAGCCCGGGCAACCGAGCCCGAGAATATCCCGGCTCCTGCGCTGCCATAGACCTGCCGCATACCAGGGGCCCTGGCCGCTTCTGCCATGCGTCTACCCGACGTCGGGCAGGAGCGGCCGGGCCATCAGGTCGCGGACACAGTGAGTGCCTGCCGCATCACCAGGCACTCACTGTTATTCAGTACCGGTGAGCACTGCATCCTTTGGTGAGGCCGCCGGCTGGACGCCGGTGTTGTTATGGATGTGCATGATCTGCATCGCGGTTTCCCGGTCGCGGTTTTCCATAGCGTCGGCCATCCGCTCGTAGAGCTCGAACCTCTCTTCCAAAAGCCCCGGCAAGGGGTGGTCCGCCGGCGCCCGCAGCGTAACGGCGTGCCGCTCCAGTATCTCCAGCAGCCCCAAAAAGACCGTCCGCAGCATAGAGTTCGGGGAAATGCTGGCTACCAAGGCCTGGAAACGCCAGTTCCCATGCAGGAACGCGGCAATGTCTCCGTCTGCCATCGCCTGTTTCATCGCCTTGACTTCCTCCCGCATGGCCAGGACGTCAGCCGCTGAAGAGTACATTAAGGCATCTTCGATGACCAAAGGATCCAACACGTTGCGCATCCTGAGCGCGTCGGCCACGATGTGCTCACTGTCATCCATGGCCAGCATCTGGTTGCCCAGCCTGACCAGAGGGGTTTGCTGCGCGGCAAATATTCCTCCACCCGGGCCGCGCCGCAGGGCAACGATGCCCCGGGCCTGCGCAATCTTCAACGCCTCATTGAAAGTCCCCACGGAAACAGAACAACGCTGCCGGACCTCGTCCTTACTTCCAAGACGCCCGTCCGGACCGGCGGCCGCGGCCAACTCGGCGATAAGGTTAGCCGCCATTTCGGCCCTGTTCGTCGGAGCGGCCCGAAGGGGGTCATCTGGAGAAGGCGCCGAACTCCGCAGTTCATGCCCGGGAAGCGCCGCAGGGGGTGCCGCTGTTGTCCGCATGAGTTCCTCCTAAAGTGAACAATTCATCATGATCATCTTATCCATCCTTGACAATGAGAACCACCTCACATAATCATAATAATGATCATGCTTTATTCTGGTAGTTCTGAACACGAGAAGAGGAATCCCTGATATGTGTCTCCGGAACGAGGTCGCCACCGCAGGTTCACGGGCCGGCAATCGGCCCGGGCTTGAGGAGCGCAGCAGGACATGGCTGCCCTTTCCAGCACCACCGGGAAAGCGGCAAATCGGCGATGTGCATGCCGGTGTGGGATCCAGTGCACCAGGAAGGGGAGCCTCTGAGTGTCCAGGTTTGAGCGCCCTGCCAAATGAGCCCTCTGCCGCAAGCGTCCTCAATCCGTGCCGCGGGTGTTCACGTGCTGATACCTGAGGTCCTGATTAGCGCGGACGCACTGATCAGGCTCCGTGGCAATCCGTTTCTGGAATGGGAACGGCTGCGCGGTGCCGAAGTGGATGTGTATCTGGGATCTGAATTTGTTCGAAGGGCAACAGTTGACGCAGTCACCGATGACGGCAACATTCTCTGGTTGGCCGCTGAAGGCCCATTCAGCCGGACGCTCATCGACAAAGCCCAAGGATATGAAGTCTGGCTTGCTCCGAGCCATCTCCTAGCCGGAGTGGCATGAAACCCTCCACACCGTACTAGCTCAGCTACGTCCAAATCCCCCGCGAATGGCGCAGCTGACAACACACAACAACAAAGGAAATGCGATGTCCAAACTTAAATCCGACGCGGCCGCCGCCTTGACCGAGGTGCTCAGGGACGGGATCACCCTTGCGGTGGGCGGGTTCGGGCTGAGCGGCATACCGGCCGACCTGATTGAGGCCGTGCGGGATTCCGGCGCGAAGGACCTGACCGTCGTCTCCAACAACATGGGGGTTGATGGCAAAGGCCTGGGCATCCTGATCGAAGCAGGGCAGGTCCGTAAGGTGATCGCCTCCTACGTCGGTGAGAACAAGCTGTTCGCCGAGCAGTACCTGGCCGGGGTCCTTGAGGTGGAGTTCACGCCGCAGGGAACGCTGGCCGAGCGGCTGCGCGCCGGTGGGGCGGGCATTCCGGCGTTCTACACCAAGACAGGCGTTGGCACCCTGGTTGCGGAAGGCAAGCCGCACGAGGTCTTTGACCGTGAAACGTACATCCAGGAGCGCGCCATCGTCGCCGACGTCGCCCTCGTACACGCCCACACGGCTGATACCGATGGCAACTTGATCTACCGGTATACCGCACGGAACTTCAATCCGGTGGTCGCCACCGCGGGTCGACTCACCGTCGCGGAGGCTGAGGTGGTTGTGGAACCGGGCGAACTGGATCCCAACCACATCGTTACCCCGGGGGTCTTTGTGCAGCGACTGGTGCAGGCCACCGCCCGTGTCAAGGACGTTGAGCAGCGCACCGTCCGGCCGCGCACCGAATCTCTCAGCACCGAGGCCCTGGCCGTCTGAGGCCTCACACACTTACGAAGGAGAAACCCCATGGCGTGGACCAGGGATGAAATGGCTGCGATCGCGGCCGAAGAACTGAATGACGGCGATTACGTGAACCTGGGCATCGGCATCCCCACGCTGGTGGCCAACAACCTGCCCAACGGCGTCCGAGTCGTTTTGCAGAGTGAAAACGGTCTCCTGGGTATGGGGCCATTCCCCTACGAGGGTGAGGAGGACGCCGACCTCATCAACGCCGGCAAGCAAACCGTCACCGTCCTGCCCGGCGGCAGTATCTTCGACTCCGCCACCTCCTTCGGCATGATCCGCGGCGGGCACGTCAAAGTCGCCATACTGGGCGCCATGCAGGTCTCCGGCCACGGCGACCTCGCCAACTGGACCATCCCCGGCAAGATGGTCAAAGGCATGGGCGGCGCCATGGACCTCGTCGCCGGCACCCCGCGCGTCGTGGTCCTCACCGAACACAACGCCAAAGACGGCTCAGCCAAGATCGTCCGCGAATGCACCCTGCCCCTGACCGGGCTGAACTGCGTGGACCGGATCGTCAGTGAGCTCGCAGTCTTCGACCTGGTGAAGAAGGACGACGGCCGCCGGCGGCTCACGCTGACCCGCCTGGCCCCGGGTGCGAGTCTCGCTGACATTCACGATAAAACCGAAGCGGAATTCGATATATCCCTGAACGTACCGGGGCCCAGCCACCCGGACATCCGCGAATTTACCGGTTTTCCCATTACTGCGCACCCTGGGCTGAATGCGGAGTCCCCGAAAGCTTCTGAGGCGGTACAAGCATGAGTGTGTTGATAGCGGGCTATGCCCGGACTCCCTTTTCGAGGTTCAACGGACGGTTCGCTTCCGTGCCGGCAACGGCACTGGGCGCGCATGCGATCAGTGCGGCACTAAGTCGCGCCGGTGTGCAAGCGACGGACGTGCAGTATGTTTTTGCTGGACAAGTTCTCCAGGGCGGAGCTGGCCAGAACCCGGCCCGGCAGTCATCGGTGACCGCGGGCGTCCCGATGTCCGTACCGGCCATAACGCTGAATGCAGTGTGCTTGTCTGGAATGGAGGCAGTGGTCTCGGGTGCCCGTATGATTTCCGCAGGTGAGGCAGATGTAGTTATGGCTTTGGGACAGGAATCCATGTCCTTGGCGCCTCATGTCTTCCAAGCGCGTGCCGGGAACAGGTACGGCTCCATGCAGGCTCTGGACACGCTCGAGTACGACGGGCTAACAGACGCATTCGAACAGCGCTCGATGGGCGTGTCCACGGAAGAGGGAAACAGCGAATATGCCCTTGACAGGCCAAGCCAGGACGCCTGGGCTGCAGCATCCCACCAAAAAGCCGAAACCTACGCGGACTTCCTCGCCGAGGAAATCGAGCCGTTCAAGCTGGTCTCGGGTAAGGGCACTACAGTCATCACCGACGATGACGGGGTACGTCGGGGAACAACAGAAGAGTCCTTGGCTCCACTTCGCCCGGCCTTTGGCGGTGCAGGAAGCATCACTGCCGGAAACTCGTCCCAGATAACGGACGGTGCTGCTGCTCTGGTGCTGGTCAGTGATTCCGCAGCTGAACGCCTGAACCTTTCACCCCTCGCCGTCATCGAGTCGCATGCTTTCGTAGCAGGTCCTGATGTGCGTCTGCACGACCAGCCGGCCAACGCGATCACGGCTGCTCTCGCCCGGATGCACGCAGACGTTGAGGACCTCGCAGCCGTCGAGATCAATGAAGCCTTCGCCGCCGTGGCAATCAGATCGGTTCGGAAACTCGGTATCAGTCCTGACATCGTTAATACCCGGGGCGGGGCCGTCGCACTCGGCCATCCCATCGGCGCTTCAGGTGCCCGGATTGTTGGCACGCTGGCGCGGCAGTTGGCCGAGCTGGGACCAGGACAACTTGGAGCGGCCGGCATATGTGGGGGCGGCGGACAAGGATCCGCCGTCATCCTCAGAGCGTCTAGCTAGGACAAGTGTGGGTCCCTACGATGCCTCAAAAGGACAGCGAACCTTCGATCACGGCGCCACGCCTGCCGGACCCGGGAACCAAGCCCTATCGGATAGCCCAGTGGAAACACCTGTGGCGTGATGAATTCGTCGAGCTGCGCCGCGGCAACCGGACGGAAGGTGTCGGGTGGGTCGACGACATCACCGAAGATGGCACCACCATGTGGATCCACCTGAGTGCGGGAAACGGGCGCGTCATGCTTCATCAAGAGGACGGAATCGACGTCTGGCGGGTGGACGCCCGTATATGTCAGGACCGCCCCTCCGCTGACAATCTGAGAAACCACTCGACTGCGGCGGGACGGCCAGGCGATCATCCGGATCGCCACCTATCGCAACGACTGCCGTCCCGCCGCTCCGGTTAATGCCGTGTGAGGCTGCAGGTGTGGGTCTCCAGGAAGCCGCTATGGTTACCCCTTGGTGCATTTTGATGTTTTCGCCATCACATCACCCATCCGATCACCCGTCCACCGACCTTGGGCAACGTGTCCCGGGTAGTGCCCAGCATCCATCCTCACATCGGCCTCAAGGATCCGTTGCGCCGACCCACACGACTGAGTTCGCCGCAGCTGCAGCCTCCGAAGCCGGAGACGATGCCGTAATCGATGGCGCCACAGTGATGGCGTGGACCGTCATCGACCTTGCCACGGGACCAGACTCGTGGCTTCCAGAGGAACTGGCGGGGCGGGTCAGGTTTGGGCACACCCCAACCTGACGTCAGAAAACTGCTCTGGAAACGTCAGAGTAGAGTCCCTGTTCGTTTAACTGACGCACCCAGGCGAAGGTCTTAGATCTCAAACTGGCACATCTGGTCGCGTGAGACTAATCAGTCAGCGTGATAGCGGCAGACGGAGCGCACAGCTGATCCCTCGGCGCGTACGGCGTCCAGCAGGGCTCGATTTGGGCGTGTGCGAACTTCCGTTCTGCTACAGAAGTCACCACACAATGCCCAGCAACCGCTCGCCTGCTTCATGGGTTTGCCGCTCCATGATGCCTTCTCCTCCTCAAGATTGGGTATGAATTGTCCAAGGATGAACACAATTTTGAGCTTCCTGGGGAAGGTGTCCCGAGGGCCACCACCAAATTCAAGAAACAAAGTGCCGGCCCTGCGAGTAGTCAGTGCTAACGGCGCAGCGTGGATTAGGGTCATGACTTGGGGGACCCAAAATCAGTCGGGAAGGACCCCATGCGCAGTATTGAAATCACTGATAAAGGCACTCTTGAACACGTGGACGGAATCCTCCGACTGTCTTGGCGAAAGGGCCAAACCATTGGGATTGAGGATGTTCACTGCGCAGTCGCTGCCATAGATGCGCTCGGTCAGGGAAACAGCTTGCCGATGCTCATACTCCTTGAAGGGGTGAATTTCACCCGGGAATCCCGAAAAGTCTTTCCGTCGCAGGGAAGCGTTTCCCGGATTGCGCTATTGGGTTCGTCTCCCGTGGACTATGTCATCGCACTCTTCGTTCTGCGGGTAAGTCCGCTGCCCTACCCGGTCAGCTACTTCACCTCGTCAAGGAAGGCCATGACTTGGCTTCGCAGGGGCACCGGCCCCACACCCGAAGGAAAGCCGTAACCGCCCATGCGAGCGGCACCAACTTCCGCGCTTCCGCAGGCTGGCTGTGGAGACGGCCCGCCGATTGGGGGAAACGGCGGGCCTTCAACAGCAAAGAATATAGAGCGGGAACAAGAACAACGATGGACAATCGGTGCTGGGTCAGCGGCGCAGTGACCTGCGGCCGGCAACCGCTTCGGCCGTGCCCACCAGAAGCACCGACGCGATGACGGCCACGATGAAGCCCAGGAAGTTCAACTCAAAAATGTTCCCCGTCCCCAGCAGTGACGCCACCACTCCGCCGATCACCGAGCCGACAAGGCCCAGCAAAAGAGTGGCGAGCAGGCCGAGGTTCTGCTTGCCCGGCTTGATAAGGCGGGCGAGTGCGCCGATGATGAGGCCGGCAATGATGAATCCAATCACGATGTGCTCCTTCGTCGTGGTTTCTGCCGCAGCGGCATCCTCCTAAGCACTGACCGTACCCCGGCCGCCGTCGGTTTATGCCGGTGAAAGCCGGTTAAGCGGGTCCGCGGGCTCTCCTCGATTCCTCAACGGCGAGCCCAACCCTAGGACACCTCCCCGCTAAGTCCGCTGCCGCATCCAGTTTCCCGAACAACCCAGTCCACCCTCTTGCTCCCGCACGGGCAGCCGGAGGGTGGACCGGCTGTTGTCTGTCCCGAGATCCATCCATCCCACCCGGTCTCGAAACCTTTCCCTCTCGAAACGCTAGGCTTACAAGACGTGACACCGGACGGGAGACGCCTGTGGCCTACGGATTCTCCTATGTCAAGACATGCGTGTCGATAGTCGCGCCACAAGCTTTCCCTAGGCTGCGGCCGCAACCATGAGTCCTGTCTGTAAGCGCGCAATTGGGGGCGTTCTGGACTCTCCTGCCAACTCAGTTCCGGTCCCCAGCACCCTGGAGGTCGGCCATGGCAATTTTGGATATCCACATCAACGATGGATTCGTTCCGATGGTGGACGGATCGCTGGTCTACCACCGGGGCTTCGGGGAGCGCCGCACCGCACTGAATGATCCGAAGCCGGCGCTGGCCATGAGCCCGCGCGTCATCACGGCGAACGGACGGGTGGTGGCCAGCCGCACCTATCCGCTCAGCGCCCCGCCGCCGCCCCACGGGCGGCCGCAGCCTTTGCGGCCCGATGCGGCGAACAAGGGCGAGTACTTTGTCCGCCGTGGACACTGGGCGAGTTACTTTCCGGAGCGGACACTGATCGCCGAGACGGGCAGCACCATCCAGATCATGGTGCACAACAACCTTTCCCAGCCGCATGAGCTCCGGTTTCACCGGGCCGGGCCGGGCGGGGCCGACGTGGGATCCGGTGCCGTTGCCCCGGGAAAAACGAAGCTTCTGCAGTTCAGGGCGCCGCTGCCCGGGACCTACGTGTTCACCGATCCCGGCAACCAGCCCGTAGAACGGACCCTGGGCCTGTATGGTGCGCTGGTGGTCATCGATCCCGGCAACGCGTGGCGGCTTGCCGCCGGTGCGGCTGAGTTCGAGCGGCAGTGGCTGTGGCTGTGCCATGACGTGGACTCGAACTGGGCGCGCATTGCATCCCGGGGGCAGACGGTTGACCCTCTGGCCGTCCCGGCGGAGCCGGACTATTTCACCATCAACGGCTTTTCGGGCTTCCAGTCGCTGGCCGTCAGCACCGACAAGGAACTGGACGAACGCCGTGACCAGGACACCCTCGCCTCCGGGTTCCCGCGGGAAACCGACGTACGGAACTTCAGCGCCTCCCCTGCCGCCGGGGCCATCCTCACGGGGCAGCTGATGAGAATGGTCAACGCCGGAATCGTGGACCACCAGCTGCACTATCACGGCAACCACGTGTGGACGGTGCGCGCCAACGGCATCGACTTTCCCCGGTCCAACGGCCACGTCACACCCCAGGGTGATGTCGTCCTTCAGCAATGGGAGGACACCATCCAGCTGCAGCCGCTGGAACGGAAGGAAGCAATACTTCCGGTACGCCGCCCGCCCGAGGTGGTGGACCCCGTCTGGAATGCGCGCAACGAGGACTGGAAATATCCGATGCACTGCCACGCGGAGCCGTCCCAGACTGCCCGGGGCGGCCTGTATCCCGGCGGACTGGTCGCAGACTGGGTGCTGGCCGCGACACCCACGCCTGCCCCTGGAACCCCGCCCACCGCTGCAGATCCCCACCAGCTGTTCCGGAGCCAGGTGGACTTCGCGTCAGACCAGCCCCATGAAGGCAGCCCGGAGACTGAGTTTCCGCTGCCGCCGAACGTCGCCAAGGAGTTCGACTTCTTCAACCGGAAGCTGACCTTCCCCGACGGCTCCGAGCACGAAGTGTGGAGCTTTGAGGCGGACAAGTTTGGCCGCCAGCTGCCGGGCACGACGCTTCGGCTGACGGAGGGTCAAATCTTCCATGGCACGGTCAAACCGGGCAAGCGCGTCCACACCATCCACTGGCACGGCATTGAGCCGGATCCGCGCAATGACGGTGTGGGCCACACGTCCTTCGAGGTCACAGGGCATTACACGTACCAGTGGCGGCCGGAAGTGGGCGAACCGGGCAACCCCAACCGTGGAGCCTCTGGCACCTACTTCTACCACTGCCACGTCAACACGCCCCTGCACGTCCAGATGGGCATGTTCGGTGCGGTCGTCGTTGATCCGCGTCAAAACCCTGCATCCCCCTGGCCCGCCGGCACACGGCGTCATTCCGTGAACGGTCCCCTCTACGACATCGACACCGAGACATTTATCGGCCCCTACTCCCTCGACCCGCGCTGGCACGAGCTCAACCACGCTGCGGGGCTCAACGGCGAGGACGTGGGCCTCAACCGGTTCCAGCCCAGGCATTTCTTCCTCCTCGGCGGCGCGATCGCCCACCGGCCAAGGGGTGACGACATCGTCTGGGCCATCTCTCAGATGCGGGCCAACGTGGTGCGGAACGGGAAATACCCAACCCTGGTGCGGATGGTGAACGTAGATTACTTCCCCACACGCACCACGTTCACCGACTCCGCGGGCAGGCCGGCCAAGATCGCGGAGCTCATCGCCCATGACGGCCGGCCCTTCTGGAACACCCCCAGCCCCACCGGACCTGCGGTCCAGCCCTCCCAGGCGGGGCAGCCGCTGCTGACCAACATCATCAAGTCCGGCGCTGCGGAGAAGTTTGATTTCCTGCTCCGCCCGGCCTCACCCGGAAGGTACACCATCAGCATCCAGTTCCTGCACTGGATCACCTCGGAGGTCCTGGCCACCAAGACAGTTACAGTCAACGCAGCCTGAACCCTTCCCCGCTGCTGCCCTCAAAGAGCGTCATGTCCCTCTGCGGATGGATCAAACGTGAAGGTGGGGGTCAAGCCCCCGGCGTCCCGACGGCCCTCGACCGGGCCCGCAGGCATTCCTGAAGATCGGCGGGCCAACCACCGGGAAACACAAAACATGCCCGCTGGACCCAGGCATGTTCTGACAAATCGGGCTTCACAGCCTTTCCGTAGGCTTCCCCCACAACACTTGACCTAGCCGGGAAAACAATATTGGGGAGCAGTCATGAACTTTCCTTCACCGTCCCCTGCCGCACCGCCCCTGAGCCGCCGGCAGTTTGGACTCATCATCGGGGGCGGAGCGCTCCTGCTGGTCGGCGGCGGGACTTACGGCGTAGTGTCCCGCAAGCCCGGCACCGGAGCAGAGCTGCCCACCGCCTTCGGGACGCTGTCCCTGGTCGAGGCCGGTCGCTTGGACAGGCTTGACGCGCAGGGGCAGCCTGCTGCCAAGTCGCTCGCCTCGGCAATATCGCAGGTCACGAACGGTCCGGACGTAGCCGCGGCGGCAGGAAAGCCCGGGGTACAGCGCGTTTCTGCGCGACAGGGCACCAGCGCCGCGGTCGATCATCACAACGGTGACCCCCTCCTGGACTCCGACTGGCCGCAACCAGGCAACTTCACCTGGGGCGACGTCGTGGTGCTGGAGATCGCGGTCCGTAACGACAGGCCTGAACCGGTGCTTTTCAGCCCGGGCCAGCTGCGTCTCAAGCTGCTGTCCTCAGGCATCACCGTAGCCCCGCAGGACTCCGACCATGGCCCTGGCACCATCGCTGCCGGCACCACCGAACAGGTCTGGATCAGCTATCTTGCCCCGCACGATTCCGTGGCCATGCAGATCGAGTACTCCGGGCCCGGAGCCAATGCTCCGCAGGCGCTCTCGTTGCCCCTGCTGACGGTTACCCGGGTGCAGTCCTGAACCTCCTGAACCTCCATACAGGGAGAAGGAGAGGGGCTGGCGGATTGCGTAGGTGATGCTGGCAGAAGGGAAAAGGTTGGTTGCACCTTCTCCCGGCGTTGTCGCCGACGACATACTCCGCCATCACCTCGACCGGCACCCCTGTTCCGTGAGGAATCCGCCTGACGGCGGCCGACTCCTTCGCCCAATCCAACTCGGTGTCTAGTAGTAAGAAAACGAAGGTGACCTTCCTCCGGAAAGTGGGGTGAGGCTGGGCTCGAATCCGAGCGAGTCCATTCGGCGATTGGAGCCGTTTTTTGTCGCGAAACCTTCCCGTCTCGAAACGCTATCGATACAAGACAGCTAGTGGCCCAAAGCCATGCGACATGAAGCGATCACAGAACGCCGCCAATTATCGGCAAACTCTACACACCGCCATTCTCGATTCCACCTATTCTTGAAATCCTTCGTTAGTGAGGAAGCTGGTTGTGTGATCTTGAGCCAACCTTGAGCTTGACTGTGTATATCTGATCGGTTGGGCTACGATCTGCAGGTTTGCTATTGAAAGGTAAGCCCGCTTTGGATTTCACTCGGTACCTGATCGGCCTCGCCGCGCTGATGGGCTTCATGCTCTTGTCTCTGCTGTGCGCGCATGTCCTCTTCCGGTGGGGGATCAATAGTCAGTACCGGCGTAAGAAGCCGGTCCAGGCGGGTCCGGTGGAATAGGCGCATGCCCTACATCGACATCAACCCGCACCGGCGGCGGCCTGGTCTCGGCATCCTCACCATCATGACCGCCGTCGTCGTGGTTCTGGCGCTGACCTCCCGTTAGTCGTCACCGCTTTAGCTTAGGTTTTCGATCCGCCAAGGTATGGCCCGGTGGCGGTGGTTTCTGCCTGAATGATCCAGGCAGACCAGTCAAGGGGATGCACCGAGGGCCGGCCCAGCAGGTAGCCCTGTCCTTCGGTCAGGCCTGCTTCCACGACCGCGGCGAGTTCTGCCTCTGTTTCTACGCCTTCGGCGGCCAGGACGGCACCCACTTCGAAGGCAAGCGCCACCACGGCATGGTCATCACGGGCCGGTGAGGCGGCGATGGCGGTGATGAAGTCCCGGTCGAGCCTGATGATGTCCGGCCGCAGGCTCAGGATCTGTGCCGGTGACGCGGCGTCGCTGCCGGAACCGTCCACCGCGACGCGCAGGCCGCGTTGGCGGAGCGGGTCCAGGGCTCTGGCCGCCGCTTCCCAGTCCCCGCTGTCGGCCGGTCCTGTCAGGTCCACGACGATCCTGTCCACGGCCACGTGGGAGTGTTCCAGCATCTCCCGGAGTGGCGCCTGGGTGAACGTCTTGGGGCTCAGGTTGAAGGCGATGAATAGATGCGGGGGGATTTCCCGAGCTGCAGATAGTGCGCACTGGAGAGCAGCGAGCTCCAGGTCCGTGCCAAGGCCAATGGCGGCGGCCTCCCTGAACCATGTGTCGGCGCTGGCTCCGTCCTTGCTCACAAACCTCGTCAGGGCCTCGAAGCCGGTAACTCTTCCGGCCGGCAGTTCCCTAATAGGCTGAAAAGCCGTCAGCAGCATCCTGTTGCCCAGCACGGCTTGGATTCTCTTTTTCGTGCGACGTTCGAAGGGAACGGGCCGGGGACCGGTATCCACGGACGCGGAGGGTGCCCTGTCCACGTCCTTGTCGGAGGGGACGTTGTTTTCCTCAGCGAAGTCCGTCTGATTTCGTGTGGCGATCAGGTGTTCCAGCAGCGCCCGCTCCGGATTCCCCGGGTACGCGGCCAGGAGCTCACGCAGCTGGGCCCTGGCCCAATCACGGTCAGGATCAGGATCCTTCAGGACGTCCTCGATCAGCTCCATGACCTGGCGGCGCAGAGTCAGGCAGTCCACGTCCTGTGGCGACTGCATCGCCGGTCCCCCCGGACCCGGTATCGGTTCTGCGCCGGCGGCCGGAAGAGAAAACTCGTCCCTGGACATCGGCTTATTCCTTTATGGGTGGGTGCCTGCCGGCTGAGCCCGGCAGCGGCCACCGCGCCTGCTGCCTTTCAGGGGCAGGAACGGGACGACCTGAGAGAACCATACCGCTAGACGAAAGGAATAAGACGGGGAAGGTATTTATTTTGATCCGGAATTGTCTGATTCCGGCATGCTTCTGTTCCGGGAAGGATAGGCCGGCCATTGGAATGGGCGTTCAGGTTGACGCAGCATCCACTGCGAATTTAGGGGCTTATCACAAGGCCCTGGCGGTGGGACTCGTAGAGGATCCGGAGAATGTTCCTGGACAGCAGCCGCTTAGTTGCGTCGACTGCCGGTGTATGGCCCAGCCGCAATTGCCGTTCCAGCGCTCCGGCGCATTCTTCCATCTGCCGGGCGCCGATCATCGCGGAAACTACCCTGAGGCTCACCGCATGGTCCAGGGCGCGTTCCCGGTCTTCGACCGCGATACCGGCAACGATGCCGCCGGTGCGCACCGGCAACAGAGCAAGGTAATCCTGGAAAAACTTCGCCGCCACGCTGTGCCCGGCCTGTTCCTCGAGTATCCGCAAGACCGTGGCGTCCATAACCTGCGGAGACTCATTCGCCGTCAAACCCCCAAATTTTCCTGGGCTGGAGGAGGACCGGTCGGGCGCGGGCGGCTGCCCGTGCCGTGAGGGCTGGCCTGCGGAGTGGTGCACACTGGTTCCGTTCTGGTTAGAGACACGCGCGCTGCTGCACGCCGCTTCGCCCATTCTGGCCACGAATTCTCAAGACCGGTGCACCGTATCCACTAAATAGGCTCAATTTTCCGGGCAGTCGTGGGGGCCGCCCTGACTGTTGCTGTTTGTTGCGGTTCCTAGAGGGGAGCGGGCAACTGGTGGGCAGCGTGGGCCTGCCGGGCGCGTTCCATCGCTTGCCGCGACACCGTGGACAGCTGCTCACGCCCGGTCACCCGGTACAGGTCGCTGGCCCATTCGAATTCGGCAGCGGCGTCCCTGTACCGGGCTTCATCAAAGAGACGCCGGCCAATCTCGTGGCGGACCATCGCTTCCCGGGCCCGGCTTGAGGCCAGCCGGAGCGCTTCCTCCTGCAGCCTCGCCGCCTCATGCCACCGGTAGCTGCGCTGATAAACCTGGGCCAGGACCAGCAGTGGCTTAAGCCGGTCCCGGGATTCAGCCAGCAATGGCAGGCCCTCACTCAGTGCTTCCTCATCGCGGTCCAGCAACGCCAGGAACCACACACGCTCCAGCGGTGGGCAACCGGCGAGCCGGCTTTCCACTGCCTCCCGGTCAAGGACCACATCCCGCAGCGTGCGTGGATCAGTACGCCAAATCTCTGCGCCGCCGCCCACGATAAGCACCTGCCCTTTTTGGAATCCTGAATCACCGGACGGTCGGTTTGTGCGCCCCTCAGCTCGTCCTTCCGGCCCCGCCCATGCTCTCATGCACGCAAGCATGTGCCGGCCACCGCCGTTCTATGTCTTTCCCGCAAGGGCAAAAACACTGGCAATCATCAGTCCCCTAGGACATGCCTGACACTTTCCCTCGCCCATACTTAAGCCCGAAGGCGACGGGTTCACCGCAAGGAACCCCATGCCCCTCCACCGCTTCCCGGCAGGCGGCCGGATCGAACTCGATGACTGCTTGGGTGTTCCCGAGGTGGAATTCAGGGGGTCGTCCAGGAGATCCATGCCAGCGCCGCCGTGGAACAAATCACCAGGCTCTGCACCGGGCACCCGCATCGTCCTCCTTCCTAGTCCAAATCCTGAAAGTCCAATGGACAGACGGCACGCCATCGCTGTCTCCACCGCTTCAAGTCCGCTGACCGCGCCGCCATCATCGGGTCCACCAGATCCTGTCAGGCCTGCTGGAACGCCTGGACGAAGTCCTTGAAACCACAGCCGCGGTCTCCGCCGGCCTTCCGTTGTTGGTTGTGGAAGGCAGGATCGGCGACAGGCTCCGCACTGCCCTCCCCGGAGTCCGCTTCGCACACGAAGACATCAGGGAATGGGCGTCGCGTATCTCCTGCTGAACTGGAAACCCGCACAAGCCGATACGGCATCAAAACTGCCGGCCTTTCACGCCAAACAGCACATAAATATCCGCTGCATATGTTTGATATGGTTCCCTCAAAGGCGGTACTGGGGCTGCCATAGGAGATGTGTCATGTTGGGGACCCGAACGGCTGTTGTAATTGAGGACGACGCGGACGTCCGCGGTCTCATCCAGGCAATCCTTGAGGCTTCAGATATTGACGTCCGGACTGCGGCAAGGGGTACCGCCGGCATCAACGCCGTACGGACAAATATCCCTGACATTGTCATCCTCGATTTCGGCCTTCCCGACATCAACGGCCTTGAAGTAATCAACCGGATAAGGGCCTTCAGCGACGTCTACATCCTCATGCTCACGGGCCACGAAGACGTGGCAGAGCAGGTCACCTCGGCGGGAGCCAACACGGTCATGACCAAGCCATTCCGCCCTCGTGCCTTGAAAGAACGCATCCACGAAGCATTGCAGCTTCAACTCCAAAAACCATAAAAGCGGTCATCGGTGGTGGTTGATCAACAGCGACTTCCGGTGGCGAAGGGCCACGTGCACTCAATGCCCAATTCGCGTGGAAGAACGCTGTTAGAATTTTCTGATGGCAATTTGAAGAATCATCGTTCTTGAAGACGACATCGACGGGTCGGCAGCCGAAGAAACAGTGCGCTTTGCCATAGATGGCAATTCCTACGAAATTGATCTCAATTCCGCTCATGCCGAGGAACTGCGCGCAACCGTTAGCCGGTATGCGTCAGCAGGCCGCAGAACGGCAGGACCGGCGGGAAAGACCCGCAGACCACCCTCCGGAAAAAGCAGGACCGGGAAAATCCGGGCCTGGGCCGAGGCTCAAGGCCTGAGCGTGAACAGCCGCGGAGCCATCAATCGGGAAATCACCGCGAAATACGACGCAGCCCACTAGTTCGCCGAGAGACCACGCGAGGGCCAAGGTAATTAAAAGGCCGTAGCCCGGCATATTGAGGGGCATACCGGGCTACGGCCCCAACTGTAGGCCGAGACCGGCACTCAACACCAAACGGGGCCAGGGCAAGGTCTTTACCCTGTACGCCCGATCGCTAAAGCCGGCTCCCGAACCTAAATGGACACTCTCTTTCCCGGGCCTTGGAGGTTGATCATGATCTGGCCGATCATCGCGAGGCCGCGCCCCCTGGGTGAATCGGCGACGATGTTGGCCATGCCCGGCCCCCCAGACTCCACCGGACGTGTTGGGAGCGGCTGTCGGGTGATGTGCAAACAAAAGCCTGTTCCGCCGAGTTACTAATGGGTGCCACCATGTTCTGGGCTACGGTCAGGGGTTGGATTGAAAAATTCACAAGATGAGGACCACATTCGCAGTCTCGACATAGCCGATAAGGGCACTATGGAACTCGCCGATGGATTCCTGCGGCTGCGCTGGAGAGCAGGCGAGACGATAGGGGCTGACGAGGCTCACGCCGCTCTTGAAGTCATCGACGCGCTGGGCCAGGGCGCGAGGCTTCCGATGCTGATACATGTTCAAGGGGTAAATTTCTCCCGGGCTGCGAGACGGGTCTTTCCTTCACCCTCGGACGTTTCCCGGATCGCGCTGTTGGGGTCATCCCCGGTGGATTACGTTATCGCCCTTTTCGTTTTGCGGGTGATCCCGCTGCCATTCCCCATCAGGTACTTCACTTCCTCCCTGGCGAAGCCATAACGTGGCTTCGCCGGGGACGCGATTGAGCCGTTGCACGCTAGATCGGGTATAGCAGCGACCCAGCGCTACGCGCGGTCGCCCGGAGTCATGGGCGGGTCTTACGGACAAGTCTTCTTCGCTGCTGGTCGCTCGTAGGGTCCGGGCCCCTTCGTCTGTAGGGGCGTAGACTCCCTTAATGACCGAAGTCGACGTTCCGCGCGGCATTTCATTTCCAGCCTCGCTCTCCGTGCCCAGGGCCGGCGTCGTGGATCGTATCCTTGCCACCGCCTATGATCTGTTCTCCCAGCGGGGCATCCGGGATGTCGGCGTCAACGAATTGATTGAATTGTCCGGGGTCGCCAAGTCGACGTTCTACCGGCACTTCCCTTCCAAGGACGATCTGGTCCTGGCAGTTCTGGCCCTGCGGGACCATATCTGGTTCGACGAGGTCATGGCCGAAGTCCAGCATCGCAGTCGCACTTCCGAGGAAGAACTGCTGGTCATCTTTGACGTGTTCGCTGAACGGCTCGGCGACGGCGGTTACCAATCCAACATGCTTATTAGGGTCCTGATGGAAATGGGCCCGGACCATCCCTTAGGCAAAGCCTGCGTGGGTTACCTGGCAAGGATCCGGGGGCACGTGCAAACCTTGGCCGAAGATGCCGGGCTGGAGCGCTGCGGTGAGTTCGCCCGCGCCTGGCACCTCCTGCTGAAAGGATCCATCATTTCCGCCATGGAAGGCGATCCGCAGGCCGCTGAACTCGCCCGGCTCATGGCCAAATCGCTGATCGACCGGCACTCCGCGCAGGACTAACCGGCTGGCCCGGGCAGGACTTCGACGTCGAAGTCAGGTATTCGGAACCGGAAGAGCCGAACCCGCCGCCGCATGAGGCAGCAGCGGCGGGACATCAGGCATCGCCTTTGATCCGCCGCATTCTGCACCAACGGGGCGGACATTGTTATCCGCCGGTCTCCAACGTAGAGCTTCCTCTCCCCCACTTCGCGTGAGTGATCTGGCCGGCCAGGGGTGGCGGAAACGCCGTGGCCAGGGCTCAGATCCGCTACGAGCCATGCCGAAGGATTGACACACCTGTACTAAGTAATCGCACGGAATGCCCCTCCGTCAGTCCTAAGGCTACAAACCCGAAAGCGCCGAGCGGGGTGGATGAGGATGCCGCCATAGGTGACGAGGCAATACTGAGGCCGTGAGTGGCTTGCATAGGGTTGTCTCACCCTCACCCTTCTCGGAAGCCTCCTCTACGCTGGCTGCGTCCGCACGTCTGGGAACCATCCGGCCGGTGCTTTCTTTGGTTCGAGGTGTTCGGGGTCGCGGTGCTTTTGCATGTCGCATTTGTAGAACGGTCCGCGTGGGTCGAGAAGCACGCTCATGTGGTGGTCTGCGTGGTCTTTGAACCACACGCTTATGCCTGTGGCCCCGTCGAGTCTTAAATGTTCCCAGGCCCGCCACAGCGCTTCTACACGGGAGACAGCTTCCGGGTGGAAGTACCATTCGAGGCACCATTTTGCTGCGCGCCCATCGACGTCGCGCACGTAGGTGGGCAGCAGCTGCTCGTGCAGGAACTCTTCGGCAGAGCCGTAGACCAGTTCCGGGGGCTTCTGCTGTTCCCCGGCCTTAGCGCCAGCGTCCGCTACGTCCGAGCTGGGAGCTTCACTGAATCGGCCAATGTCGATAGTCATGCCCTACTCCCCTACCCGGTTACCCATGGATTTGCGGCCGGCGCCGCTGCTATCGGTACTGGTTCTTCCTCCGGCTGCGGGCTGTACTTTTTGATGGACGCTTCCACAACGTCCTTGTGCGGCCCGGTGTACCAGGGCATCGTCCGGACCAAGGTGGCCGGCGCGCCAGATGCGAGGATTACGGCGCGGCCGCGGTCCAGTTCGGCGAGGTTGGAGACGTCGAAGATGCGTTCCTTGCTCTCCTGGCGGGAGCGGCTGGATCCAGACTTCCCTGATGAGACGGAAACGTTGATGTAGCTGTAGTCCCCGATCAGGTCAGAGAGGGCGCGGAGGAAACCTTCTTCGGCGACGCCGCCGCCATAGACCTTGACGTTCGCCGCGGACCAGATCTTCCGCATGTTCGCCTCGCCCCACAGCTCCACGCCTTGGGACCAGGACTGCAGGATGCCCATGACGATCAGGCCTTTGGAGCCGTAGTGGCTGAACTGATCCGGCAGGCCGGCCCAACGAACAACGTTGGCCAGCTCGTCCAGGGCGAACAAGACCGGTTTGGGCAGCCGGCCGCCGCTGCGCTCGGCCCGTTCCTCCATCGCCTCAGCGATGGCTACCGTCAGCGCGGTGGTGAGCGGGGCGGCTGACCCCGCCCCTTCCTTAGAGAGGATGTAAATCGTCTCCTGAGACGCGGCGAAGGAATGCGGGTCGAACTGCCGGCGCTGGTCTCCGGTGACCGTCGCGCCGCCGGCGGGGGCGACCCAGCGGAGCGTGTTCCGACTCTTCAGGCACTGGATCATCTTCTCGGCGGTGCCGAAGATACCGTCGCGCTGCTTGTCAGCCAGCTTCAGCGTGGACTCCAGGCCCTTGTACTGCAGCTCGTAGTCATGCTCCCGGAGGATTTCGATGGGTTCCTGGCTGACCTGCTCTGTCACCCAGAGGTACACCTGCGTGATCGGCAAATTGCCCAGTGCGGCCGCGAGGAAGTACGAAGAGAGAATGTCCTCGGCCTTGGGATCGAAGTAGGCGTCGGGCTTGGACCCCGGCACCCGTGATCCGACCGAGAAGTGCTGGGTGAGTTTGTAGGCCTTTTCTTCGTCGGTGACGTAAGAGAGCGGGTTCCACCACCAGTCCGGTTCTTCCTGGGCGATCTTTTGCGGGTCGAAGACCCACACTGGGGCCGTGGCTTCTCGGACGCCACGGGTACCGTCCACGACGTCACGCTTGTTCGACGTTGAGACCACGGCGCCGGGCGCGTCCAGGATCGCGGGCATCACCCGTGAAGTCGACTTACCCGTTCGGGGCCCCCAAATATCGAGGCTGAGGTCTTCCCACGACTGGACGAACTTCTGGCCGGTGGAGACCACCTTGCCGACGACGATCCCCGGTGTTTCCTTTACCCCCAGCCGCTCTGCCTTGGCCTGTGCTCCCTTTTCGGAGAACGCGGCGAGGGACTTGCCGCGGCCCAGGTAGCGTGCGGCCTTGTCGACCCGGGCGCGCTTGGATGCGCCCTTCCGCCAGGCCACGAGTACGACCATGGCCAGGAGCAGGATCAAGCCAGCGATGGCGCATACAACAATGGTGGACTGGGTTGGCCAGGGCACTCGACCTTTGATGAGCCCTGCGATGAGGTCGATGGGGTGCGCCGGGGGCGCGTCGATGCCGGCCATCCAGGAGCCGAGGTGGGCGGCCGCGTAGGTGCCGCCGCAAAAGACGACGATGAAGCCGATGGCCAGCCAGACCAGGATGGCATCGCCGAGGCCCATCCCTTTACGGTTCGGAGCACTCACAGCGTTCCTCCTTCTGCGGGCAGCTGTGGTACTGCCGGGTCCATCAGCGTTTGCGCGGGCTTGTGCCAGCGGGTG
This sequence comes from Arthrobacter globiformis, assembly GCF_030818015.1. Taxonomy (NCBI): domain Bacteria; kingdom Bacillati; phylum Actinomycetota; class Actinomycetes; order Micrococcales; family Micrococcaceae; genus Arthrobacter; species Arthrobacter globiformis. The sequence continues at coordinate 85,941 of NZ_JAUSZX010000003.1, read as the reverse complement.
TCGGTGTCGTTCAGTCCCCCGCCCTGCTCAATGGAGGTCAGCCCGATCTGGACGGGGATCCCGGGGCGGCCGCCAACCTTGATGAGGAACTTTCCCCGTCCCGGGGGTTCTACGTCGACCCCCCTGGAGTCCCAGGCGGGCGGATCCTGCCAGGAGATGAGCTTTTGCTGTTCCTGCCGGGAGAGGGGAATGGCGGAGGTCAGCAGTGGCATTTCCGACGCGGGAAGGCCGCCGCAGATGACCATGCCGGAGCGTTCCACGAAGCCGCGGGCCTTCATCCGGTCCTCTTCTGCCGGCAGCGCCAACAGGTCGGACATAGTGTGGGAAATCATGATCTGCCCGACGCCCACGGACCGGTTCAGACGGGTCAGCGCGTCCACGCGGTCAACCATGCCCTTGCCGGAGCGCAGCGCCCGCCACAGCTCGTCCAGCACTACGAAGTAGTTCCGCCGTGGCTCCAGGCCCGCGTCGGCGAGAGCGTTGGCGACATTCACGCTCCCGAAGCCGTAGGACCAGCACGCGAGCAGCACGGCGGCCTGCAGATCAGTCTCTGTCTCGTCGATGCTGGAGACGTCGAAGACCACGGCCCGGTCGCGCTTCATCGGATTGGTGGTCTGCCGGGAGAAGATTTCTCCCAGCTTCCCTCCCCCGGTCAGCCCCAGCAGGGTCGCTTCCAGCGCCCGCGTCTCCTGCAGGTAGACGTTCATGTCGCCACGGTCCAGCGCGACCTGGCGCAGCTCATCCGGGGCGGAGACGATCACGTCCAGCAGGTCCTTCAGAACCGGGATGCCGTCAAAACGCTCATCGAGGACCCGCAGGGCGCGGTCCAGGATGGTTTGTTCCTGGTCGGTCGGCGGATTGTTCCGGCTGATAGTGATGAGGGAGACGACCATGTTCAGGCGGCGGCCGTGGGCGTCGGCCCGGACCCGGGTCGCGGCATCGTGGTGGCCGTGTTCCTCGAGGAGCTGGGCGACCTCGACAGCCTGACCCGGATCGAGAATATTTAGGTAGCCGACGCCGCGGCCGAGCTTGATGACCTGCCCGCCGAGAGCTTCGACAGCTTTGACGTGCTCGCCTTTCAGGTCACCGAGAACCAGTGGATTGACGCCTTGTGCGGCAAGCCCCAGGAACATGCGCCGGACCAGCGTGGACTTGCCCAGCCCGGGTTTTCCGAGGATGAAAGCGGAAGGGTTGGAGATGAGGCGCGCGCGCTGGAACCAGCTGATCGGGTCGCAGCAGACCGTGGCCTGGGTTTCCTCGTGACGGCCGAGCGGGACGCCGATCATGGGCGAGGACGCACCGGAGGAAAACGGCCACAGGCCGCAGACCTGGACAGTGGTTCCCCGGTACTCCTTCACGGACGGGACGAGCTGAGCCATGCCGCCGCCAGGTCCGGACCAGCCACGGGCACCCGGCCCGGCCTCGCGCAGCTGCTTCTCAGCCTTGTCCCTTGGCACCCCCTTTGATGGCTTTACTGTCTTTACTGTCATTGACGTCAAAAGGTCTTTGAGGGCCATTAGAGAGCGTCCTTGATTTCCGAGGGCACCATGCTGTGCTTGGGCAAGACGAGCCCCAGCGGCAGTGACGCCGCGAACGCGGTGTCCTGCGCGCCGTACGCGCGGCGCAACAGTACCCGGGCGGTGCCGGAGGTCTGTTCAATGGCGGCCACGGCATCAGGCAGCCGTTCCCTGTCGGTCACTGTGGCGGAGACGACCATGCCGAAGTTCACCAGTCCGGCGCCGCGGGCTTCTTCCTGAGCGGTCTGCACGGCCGAACGGGCATCGACCAAGGCACGGGCGCTGGGCCGGGTTCCGGAGGTGATGCGGACGTTGGCGTTGTTCTGGTCCCGCTCGACCACTGTGGCGGCCTTCGCAGAATCCATCGGACGGTAGAGCAGGGATACCCGTTTGCGGTCAATGTCCCCGTGCGGGGCCAGCAGCCGGGAAAGGACCGAGGAGTTCACGGACCCGCGCGGTGCTCCGGTCATGGTCCAGGAGACCGAGAACGCGGAATCGTGGCGGTAGTCATCCCAGTTCGCCTGCGTGGCGGTGGGGCCGACCTCACCCCAAGTCAGGGCAACGGGGGAACCGGCCGCGTGGGCTTCATCAATGATCAGCGCAGCAGGGGGATCGTAGGCGACGCGGACGACCTCGCAGAGTTCCTGCGCTGACATCGGTCGGGCGATACCGGCACCGGTGGACTGCAAGCGGGCTGACAGGCCCGGGATCCGGGAGGCGAGGTCCCGGGCCACATCTTCAGGCGTGCGCTTCTTTGACCCGGACCGCAGGGAAGCGTTGAAGGTCAGGGACACCCAGGCACGTACCGTGGCCGATCCCTCCGGGTAGGTATCAACAACCTCGCGCAGAATGGCTTGGGCAAATTCCGGTGCGTTCGGGTCGATGTTCATTTCAACTTCGTTCCGCAGCCGGTACCCGGAATCGGGGGCGGTCTCGACGGTGACGGCCGCGGCGTCCAGTCCGGCTTCGTCGGCAAGGCCGGCGAGCCAGCCGCCCCAGTTAGCGACCCACGCGTCGACCTGCTCAGGGTCCACCAGCGACGCTCCATCGGGTTCGGTGGAGAAGATGACTGTGAAGTGGCTGGTGGCTGGCACGTGCAGCATGGCGAACGGGCGCTTGTAGGAGTCGGCGAACTCGTAGAGGCGCGACTTCGCAGCCAGACCGGGCAGCTGGTACATGCCCCACTCCGTCACACCCAGAGGGCCGGAGCGGTAGAGGTTCGTTCCAGTGGACTTGGAGAGCCGGAAGCTCATACGGGTGCCGAAGCGATCCACAACGGACTGGCCGTGCTTGTCCTTGACCGTCAGCAACAGGGCGCTGGCCCCGGCAAGGGCGAGGACAGCGAGGCCCGGGAACAGGCCCCAGATAGCGAAGGTCGTGATGCCCATCAACAGCCCGGCCATGACAATCCCGGTGCCAATGGCGCCGAGGTTGCCCAGGCCGGCGGAGCGCGGTACTCGCCAATTGCCGTAGGACGGCTCCTTGTATTCTGTGTTAATTGCTGCCACTGGGGCCCTCCCCGGTTGAATCCTGCGCGGTCTTCTCGATTGCCTGCGACGTCTTGGTAGCCACCTGTGCCCCGGCGGCTAGAGCCATGCCAGCCGGGCCAGCTGCTGCTGCCCCGCTGCTTGCCCCAGTCGCTGCGCCTGCGGAGCCTGCCCTGCCTGCGGTTGCAGCGCCAGCGGCTCCGCCCGGGCCCGTAGTGCCCGGCGTAGGCTGTCCTCCCCCGCCCCGAGAACCAGGCGCTCCGTCACTGCCCTTCGGCGAAGCGCCGGCGTGAGTGCTCTGGGTGCTGGCGGTACTGGTTGTGGTCGCAGGGGTTGGCGCTGCATTGCCTCTTCCGCTGCCGCTACGGCCCAGAGAGACGGCACCGGTGGCCATAGCACCAACGGCAGCCCCGGCTGCGGCTCCGCTGCCCGAGGCAACGGCACCGACCATCGGCGTGACGAACCGCATCAACGCTGGAAGTGCGAACAAGGCAACGATCATCAACGTGAAGCCCGTGATGGACTTAATCAGCACATTTTCGCCTCCACCGTTGCCCATGAGCAGGAATGCGACCGAGTACACGATCGCCGCAGCTGGCTTGTAGAGAACGAAAGCAATAGTCCAGCCGACCGCCTTCTGGAACCACTGCCTGCCCATCTCGGTGTTCGTGAAAGCGGCCGTGGTCGGCAGGATGCCCGCCAAGATCACCAGCATGCCGCTCCGGACCACCATCAGGACGATCTGGACCAGTGAAGCAACCAACCCGATCAGCCCCAGGACGATGAGGATAAACACCCCGACCCCCGTCTGGCCGGTCATGACAAGGACGCTCATCGACTGAGCAAAGCCCTTCCCGTCCGTGGAACGCTCAATGATGGCGGCCGAGAAAGCATCTGCGGCAATGACCAGAATCGAGATGACACCCAGGCCAAGGCTGGACACCAGGGTGAGTGTGATTAGGGAACGTAGAAGATCCTTCAACGGTGTGCCTCGCTGTTCCCAAATCATGCGAATGCCGCCGATGATGACGGCGAGGACCGCCAGCGATAACGTCCACGTCATTAATTCGCTGTTGACTGTTGAGACCACGGAACTTGGCCCCGTTCTGTCGTCGCTGATGAGATTCACCGTGGGCATGGAGACCCAGAAGGTAGACAGAGTCGTCACCATCTGACTCATGCCCTCCATGATGGCTTTAGCCAGGTTGCTTATAGCGTCATCAGCCAGCCCCGCAGCCCAGTTTTTCAGCTCACATCCGGCATCCAGCGGTAAGCACTTCTCCGCCATGTCAGGCTCCCGACCAAGGGATGAAACCGCGGAGGTCACCGATTTGGGTCATTTCATTGACCAGTCGACCTGAGTCAGCAATTGCCAGCTTCCAATCACCATCTGTCCACTCCAGAGGAAGGACGGTGTGTCCCAATACCCCTGTGTCAGTCTGAAAGGCGATATCAACGTTGGCCGCTGAACGGGAGTAGCTCTTGATCACAAAGCCGCGAAATTGAACGGTGGAACTTGGCGCAGCCGTTGCCGGCATTGACTGTGAATCTGCTTTGGCGATATCCCTACCCGGCCCAGGCAACAAGAGCATATCCGTCATCTTCTGATTGATGGCGCGGTCCCCTGACGAGCCCATTGCAAGGAGGTTGGCAGCAGCGTAGAGGGCTCCTGTCGGTGACTGGGAAAAGCACGAGCGGAATCCGTCTTCGTCAGTGGTTCCTGGACCGAAGGTGTCCGGCTCGGTAGGCGTAGCCATCTTGCCAACAAGCTCCCAATTCGTATCCGGCGCCGTTCCCAGAGCCGTTTCGGACGATGAAGGAAGTCCGCAGACGCTGGTGCTAGCCCCAGCTGAAGCGCTGGGGCTAGCTGCGGCTGAGCCGCTGGGCTCCGCAGGGGCAGGCGCCGGCTGCGCGTTTCCCTGCCCTTTGGGGAGCAGGAAGATGACGACGGCTGCTGCGATCAGCGCGACCACCAGCGCGCCCGCAATGATGAAACCAGGCCTGGTGAACGGATTGCTTTCGGTGGTGCTCTCTGTTGACTGGCTCATAGTGAACCTCCCGTTGTTGGTACTGGCTTAGACGAAGGCGCGGACGATGCCTGCAGCGCCGGTAATGATGATGCAGCCCAGGAGGACCCAGCCGAGCTTGCCGATAGCCTGGGCACCCTCGCCGCGCTGGAGCTGGATCACCATGCCAATACCGACGATGATGACGCCCAGGACGCCCAGGACCAGACCGATACCGGAGGCCCAGTTCAGGACTGTGAGCAGTCCGTCGGCTTCGGCAGGGATGGTCGGTTTGGGGTCGGGGATGACGTTGGTTGCAAGTACAGAGAGCGTGTTCATGGTGAGACCTTTCAGTGGGTGGTTGATGTGCTGTCGAAGGCCAGGGCGGCCATGTCGGTGATGAAGCGTTGGTATTCGCGGGACGACGGGGCCGTGGTGTCCCCGAGCCGCCAGGCTTCCACCCAGGGGAGGGTCCAAAGCCGGGGCGCTCCCCCGCCGACGATCGAAGTGAAGTCCCGGAGGGCTTTGGGAGTTTTCCCCGGTGCGTCAGCAAGGACGGCCAGGCCGAGCAGGTCAACTTCCGGTGCGGCTCCTGATGCCCATTGGGTCAGGGCGCTCCTGACGGCTGTCAGGCCGCGCATGTCTGCGCGGCAGACCAGCAGCACCCGTGGCTTGCTTCCGTCCTGCAGGACGGGCCAGCAGTGATCGGTGGGCCGGGCGCCGAGGAGGTCCGCCATTTTGCTCTCGCCCGCTCCCCCATGAGCGCCGATGATCCATAACGCGGCAGAACCGGACATGGTGCGGTGGGCCAAGCGGTCTGCTGCGTCGGGTTCGACCATTCCCTTCAGAGGTGCACTGATGACTGCCGTTGGCGGCAGGTACGTATCCGGCGTTTCCTGTTCAGCAGTGTCGGCGGTGGGGCTGGTAATCCAAGGGTTCAGGGACTGTCGCATGGTTCCTCCCTTCGAAAGTCCGGATGATGGGTGGGTCTAGAAGCCTTTGGCGACGGCGGCCGCGGCCGCCAGCCATGCCCGCTGGGTGGCGGGTTGGAGAGCTTCATAACGGATGGGGCCGTTGACCAGCGCTGGATCGTACGGAATCCGGACGACGGCCCGGACGAACGGCTCAAAACCATCGGCAATCCGCTGGGCCTCGTCTTTGGCCCGCTTCAAGGCATCCCCGGACATGGCGCGCTTGGCATCAGTGGATTCGGAGACGATGACAACAGCGTTGCGGGCCAGCTCGGCATCGTGGCCGCCACGGGATTCGAGAGTCTGCAGCGTCAGCCGGGCGGCTTCGGCGCGGTCCTCGATGGCCGTTACAGGCACGACGAGCTGGTTGGTGTGGTCGATCATTCGCCGCCAGTTTGCTGCGCGGGCGGTGTTGCCGGAGTCCATGATGACCAGCCGGTAGTAGCGGGTGAGGACCCGGTGGGCGATGTCGACTTCCTCGGCGGTGACTTCGTGGTCGCCTTCTTCGTTCTCGTCTGAGCGCAGCACGTCGAACTTGTCAGCGGTCTGGTGGTGGACGAACTTGGCGATCTCCGCGGCGTTCGTTGACGGGGAGAGCAGTTCTGTCGAGGAATCGATCAGGTCCAGGACGCTGCGGTCATGGGCGCCCTTTTCCGTGCGCCACCCCAGCGTGCCTTGGGACTCGTTGTTGTCCCAGGCCACCGTTGCGGCCCCGCTGTAGCGGGCAAGGATCGCCGAGAGCATCACCACCGTGGGGGTCTTGTTCGCCCCGCCCTTGCGGTTGACCACGGCAATGGTCCGCGGGCCGGGCCAGTGCTGGCTAACGGTGCGGATATCCTCCCGCGCGGAGAGTTCTTCGGCTGACGGGTCCATCCGGAAGCCAAGGCGCGTGAGCGCACCACGCCAGCCCTGCGTGGCCGGTTCCAGGACCGGGGCGCCGACCAGGAAAGAGGTTTCCTTCAAGCTGCGCCGGGTCGGAGGGGCTTCCTCCGTGGCAACTGCCGGGGCTGGCGTCGTGTCTAAGGTGACGGGGTTCGGCGGCCACGGCCGGCGGTCCACCGCGGCGACGGCGGCAACCGCAGGTTCTGCCGGCACCGCAACAGGCTCGGGTGCAGGGGCCGGGACGGTTTCAATGACGGCTGGGGCTACCGTCTCAGGCGCGGGTTCCGATGCTTCTGCCCGGCGTCGGGCGGGGCGTACCTCGTAGGAGACGGATTCGATCCTGTTGTCCGGGTGCACGATCAGTTCACCGTGCCCTTCGGGATCCTCGATCTGGGCCCTGACGGGACGGTTCAGCGTCTGTGCCTCGCCCACGACGAGGGCCAGGGCGTTGTTGCGAAGATCCTGCAGGGACTCCCCAGCAGGGACGATGCGGGAGTTACCTGCGACGACGACCTCAGCGGTTCCGTTGTCACGGACGATGGCCCTGATGTTTGGAAAGGCCAGGACCTCGCTTGATGTGGTGCTCATTGGCTTCTTCCTTACGTGTGTGAGTTGGGTAGTTGCGGCGCTTAGGACGAGGGAGGGGTGAAGCGGTTGACCTTCCACGGGGCTTCCTTGCCCGTCCGGAGCAGCTGCACCGTATAGGTCCCGGCGTTGGTCGGAACCGCCGCCATGACCCCGTAGCCGTTGGCTTCATCGACGCTCAGCGCGGCGGGGCCGGTAACGCGATCTGCGGGGATGTTGGCCGGAGCCACAGCCGAGTAATCAGCAGTGGCCTGTGGCGTCAGCCAACGGGCAAGATCGTTGGCCCACTGCTTTTCTTCCACACCAGGGCGGGCAAAGTTCGCCATTGCCTTTTGGGCGACGTCCACGGCCGCGTCCTTGCTGGCCTCGTCCCAGGTGATACCGATCTTGACCGGGACCGTGCCTCCGGGAGCCTGTGGACCGCTGCTGGCGCTCAGCGAAACCGGCGCGGAAGGCGTTGCGGTCCTGGGTTCAGTCGGTGCCGGCGTGGTGTTCGCTGCCGGTGCGCACGCGGCGCAGAGCAGGGCTACTGCGATGAGGGCAAGGGGCTTTTTCACTTTTTCTCCTCTTGGGTGGGCAGGTACAGGAAGGCTGAGGGGACGGTGTTGCTGACAGTCCGGGTGTAGTAGTTGTGGTCATCCGGTGGCGGGTTGCCGTTGTAGCCCTCTTCGACGTAGGTCCCGTTGTCTTTGACTTCCTTGACCACGGCGACGTGTCCATAGGTCGGGTCCGCTCCCCCGGCACCGGGCGCGTACCATACGACTGCACCGACTCGGGGCGTGTTGCCGGTGGCCCAGCCCTTGGCGTCCCAGCCGGCTTTCCAGGTAAGGGCTGAACCGAGACGCTGCCCGTCCGGGCGGAAGGTGCCGTTGAGGAACTTGAACGGGGCGCTGGTGGATCCCATCTGCTGGTTCACCCGCCAGAGGGCGAAGTCCACGCACTCCCGGTAGTAGAAGTTAAGCGGTGAAGTGCTGACGTCGTTGACTCCGACCTGCATCCAGGTCGGCGAGTCTTTCCACGGGTAGTCATCCCCGGCGCCGGACTTCCCCGGGATGATGCAGCCAGTGCCTTCCAGCGAGAACTTCCCGTTCGAAAGTGCCTGGACGAGCTTGACGGCCTCGGGCCAGTACTTCTGGTAGTGGTACGGGTCGGCGTTGCGCTGGACCTTGTTGCCGGCGATGGTCGGCTCCAGCAGCTCCCAGCCGTCCACCTTCTGCAGGGCCTTGATGAAGTTCGTGGCGCTGATGGTCGGGTCCATCCGGTCCGAGTACGAGCCCCACGCGCCGTTGCCGCGCTGCTGGAACAGCCCCCGGGAATCGGGGCCGGCATCATCGCCGTAGTCCAAGACACGCAGCTCCGACTCCCCCAGGGCAACCATGATGCTGATCATCTGGCCCTTTACGGGCAGATTCAGCGCCTTGCCGGCGCCTAGGATTGCCGCAGCATTCTTCAACTGCTCCTGGGAATAGCCATCGACTTTGGTGTCGCCGTTGATAGTCACTGAGACGGTCGGGCCGCAGTCGGCAGCGGCGGGCTTGGCCGGGGCAAGGAGCAAGAGTATGGAGAAAACCAGCCCGAACAAGAGGCCAGGGACCACGAGCAGCGCCACGAGGCCAAGTGACTTCCGCTGCATGTGAATCCCCCTTCGAGCCCCAGCTGTCGACTGGCTCAACCGCAACGATACATGCCTGTAGTGAACATGTGCAACGCTTGTAGTGCGCATGTTCATAGATTAGGAACTAAGGGAACGTTACGATGATTGGGCTCCGTTCCTCTTCCTGGCTCGGCACTGGAGGGTGAGACCTAATGCTGACGACATGGCGCGGCCTGGCCTGCCTGGCGTTCCTTGTACCGGCGGCCGCACTATCGGGATTCGCGGTTGTCATGGCCCGCAAGATCGTCAGACGGGGCCCAAAGGATTACCGTCGCGCCGAGCTGACAGATGATGGCCGCAGAGTCCGCATCGACTTGGATGACTACACCAAAGCCCACGGCGACTTCGCCTTGTTCGACCCTGCGGCCGAGCGCTACACCAGGGTCGGCGAGGTCACCCTGATCGACGAGGATCAAAAGTTCGTGGAGCGTCGAATTCATCCGACGGGGTCCGGGCCGGCGACTTTGGGACCCGTAGTCGACTGGACGCCCGACGTGTTCTTCGAACCCTCCGCCGTGGCCGGGCGGTTTGAAGAGGTACACATCCCCACCGCCTACGGTGCGGCGCCGGCATGGCTATTCGAAGGCAAGAACGCGGACACATGGGTGATCCACATCCATGGCAGCTGGACCGACCGCTCGATCATGTTCCGGGACGTCCACGCTTTCAGCCCCTTGGGATTCACCTCCTTGGTGCCCTCATTCCGCAGCGACCTGGAGGTCAGCCCACCACAGGCCGAATCGAGCCACCTTGGTCAAACAGAATGGCGAGACGTGGAAAGCGCTGTGGCCTACGCCGTGGCTCACGGAGCGCAGCGAATCATCCTCTCGGGCTGGTCAATGGGTGGGACGATCGCCCTGCTCACAGCGGAGCGCAGCGCCTACCGTGACCGGATCGCCGGGATCGTCCTGGTAGGACCGGTCACGAGCTGGCGTAAGACCATCACGGCAGGAGCGGAGGCCGCCGGCGTGCCTGCGGTAGGTGCCGGCCTTGTCATGTCCTTGCTGCAGGCTCCCCCATTCGCGAAGATGCTCGGGCTGGAAGAACCGATCAACTTCGATGCCCTTGAATGGGTCGACATACCTAACCGGGTGTCAATCCCTACCCTGGTCCTGCACTCGAGCGCGGATCAGGAGGTTCCCTGGGAAATTTCGGCGGCGTTCCAACGCGCGAACCCCGACACCGTCACCCTGATTCCCTTACCTGAGGCGCACCACACCCAGGAGTGGAATGTGTCACCTCACACCTTCACCAACGAACTCACGAGTTGGATCAACAAAACGATCCTGACCGAAGGCTAGACCCGTGCGTCCAGTTTGGCCTCGATCTGGCTGATCCTGCCCTGAACAGACTCCGGGAACGGGCACATGTTCCCCCGCTGGTAGTTGTGCAGAACAATGAGGCTTTTGTAGACCCCATTTTCCAGCGTTTCGTTGAACAGGTCCCATGCGGGACTAACCGGAGACTTATCTGTATTTACCCGGATCCTCAGCGCAGTAAGCCAAAGCGCATCGATCATCCAGAGCCGCAACCTCGGCAGCTGCTTGGACAGGAAAAGAATTAGCCACCCCGCGGCCGTCACCGAGAGGCCGGCATAAAAAAGACGGTCAAACCAGGCTCCGATCGCCTCTGCGAAGGTATCCCAGGGCGTGAAGTGGAACAGCAGTACATATGCAATGTGGCACGAGACGGCCGCCGCAACCACGACCAAGCCCGCTGAGAATGTTGCGTACAGGCCCCTGGCCTTGTGACGAAGCATGTAGATGATCCTAAGCACCGTGAATAGCAAGGCGAACATGTACGTGCCGCTGTACGTGGCAGTCGCGAGTTGGTCCATGCGGTAATCAATGAAGTCCGCAGAGGTTGGACCTTTGTCCTCAATGAGGGCGAAGCTGACAATCATGATGGGAATGCTCAGCAACGGAGCATAGTAAGTCCACCTGACTGGTACGTTTGCTAACCGCCGCACACTGTCGTTGAAGAAGAAGATCGCCAACAGCGCGAAGATGGCTTGAAGAAGGTTCGTGACGTTGACGCCACCGAGGTAGCTGTCGATGGACGCCAGCGGCGTAACCGTTCCCAGGACATAGAGCGCCGCCAAGCCGAACATCGATGCCACCCACGATGCCCGGGCTTCGGCCACCTTGACTACCGAGGGGATCCGAAGGAGGCATAGGGCACTCAGCAGCGCAAAGAGCAACTGTTTCATGGTCTATCAGAGGAAAGGATCAGTCTCGGAGGAGCTGCGCGCACGGGTCTTCTTTGACATCTCGAATGCAAAATCCTCCACCCAGCGTTCTACGGGATGATTCAGAACAGAACAGCAGCTCATGCTTTTCGCGCCGGCAGCCTCCTTCAGCATCTCTTCAGAGAAATCGGGCAGAACCAAGTGGCCTTGGAAGCTCTCCAGATATATGTGTCCGAGCTCGTGATAGATGCAGTGAAGCTTGTACTGCGTCGAGTTTTGCGGCGGGACATAGATCTTGAAGTGATCTTCAAAGTCCAATTTGAAGGCTGTCAGAGTTCCCCAAGACCCCTCCTGCTCTATCAGCTTGATCGGCTTTTCGCAGATGACGGCCAGACGTTCGAGGACTTCCGCCATTGACGTCGTGCCGTCTCCGCATAACTCCCGGACCTTTTCTGCCACCGGTGGGAGGCCCATTCAGTCTTCCTCTTCGCCGTTCATCGACGCATCGATGATCCTGGTAATCGTCCGTAGCATTTCGGGCGAGGTGGCCCCCAGGTTTCTCGCCGCAAAGTTCTTCACCTTGAGCTTGCGCATCTGTACAAGGAACTCCATGCGCGCTTCTACTTCAGGGGGAGTCTCACTGTTGAGATCACACAGATAACTGGCTGGTACGGCAAAAACGTACTCTGCTATGCCCTTTAGCAGTTCTTGATCTGTCACCAGGCTGCCGGTGCCATTGATCAAGTAGGACCACCGTGTCCGTGACAGGTGGATTCCGTGGGCCGAAAGTGCTTCTTCGACATGAGGGTACGTGAGCGCGGTGTTGTTATCGGACTCCCAGATATCCACCAGGATGCCCATGCGATCCGCTAGCCGCTCTTTCTTCTGTTGCTGCGTGAGAAACACGCTGCGGCCCCCATTTGCCATCTATATAGCTCCTTAGCCAAGCTCAGCCACGTGTGTAGACCGCCACACAAAGCAGGCGGGCAGCTGACACCAAATGTTACCCGATGACTTCCGGAGGGTATAGGCAATGAGTTGTGCATGTGCGAAGCATGTATGTAGTCTGTGGCTTGCGTGGTCTTTCGAAGGAGCAATAGTTGCTACCGCACCAGGACCTGTACATCTACAAGTTCTCTGAAACCGAAGTGAGGCGATGACATCGAGGGATACCGTCCACCGAAGCTAATCGGTAAGAAGGCGCCACTGAACTGCCTTGTGCTCCCAGACCAGCATCACGCCGCCTGGAAGGCGACGCAGCGGTACAACATGTCCTTCGGTGAGTATGTCGGCGCTCTGATAGACCGCGCGGAAGGACGTCCCAACAAGCTTGATGGAATGCAACAGGGGGCATTGCCTGTCGAAGAGTCGTAGGACGCCAAAAGCGACACGTCACAAAGACGACACGCTCCCGTTTTCTGAAAACAAATCCCCAGAGGGCTGCTGGGCCGGTGATAGTTTCGGAGCAGTCGCAAAGGATCATCCTGTGATTCTGCGGGGCGGGCACCACAACGATGAAGCTGTAGCGGCTTAGGTGGCTACAAAATCAAAGGACACAGCAAATGACGGCAGTAGCAGTAAATCGAGGCGGCGGGCGTCCTAGCAAGGGGCTGCGTAAGTTCATTGGTTTTCGCTCACCTGAACCTACCGCTGACGGTATCGCCAAAGTGGCAGCGCACAAGGGCCTGACCGTTACGGAATACCTTCTGTCCGTTGTCGAGCCACGACTCAAGGAAGACCTGGCCGCACTCGACCGGGATGACTATCAGCAGGAGTTGCCCATCCGCATGGCCTCATAACCAAAAGAAGGCCCGCACTAGGCGGGCCTTCGAAGCTTGAGACTTACCCTCTGGATTGCTTGCCGGCGGATCAGATTGTAAGTCGGTGGAGGGCCTAAAAGGCCATCCTTTGTGTTGCTATGAAACCGATCTGGCAGGATCGGCCCTTTTTCGTACCTCAATCCTCGAAAGGATTACTCACATCGTACATCAGCATGTCTCCGTGCTGCCAGCACGCCCCCCTTCTGGCGTGTCAGGACAGCGACATGACCCAGCCACCGTTTGGGCAGCACTAACACCGTTTCTGGCCGGCCAGCCGCGCGTACGGTTATCGCGTGATGGGGGCAAGACCTACCCGCAAAGACACGAACGGAACCTAACCGAAACACTTCCCTCGCTGCCCGCTGCGGTGAGAATTTTCGGTAAAGACGGTACCTGTGCGGCCATCTTTCTCGATTTTGACTCCTCGGTAGCTGGATGCGATTGGGTTGAGGCGGATGTCCGAGCCGTCCAATCCTGGCTGCACTCGGTCGGTGCCCGGTGGATTGAGGACTACTCCCCCAATGGCGGTCGCCACGTCTACGTCCCTCTGGCGCAGCGGGTCACCTTCACTGAAGCGCGTGATCTTGTCGAGGCGCTGGGCACCCGGTACCGGACACTGGACAAGACCCCGCATCAGAACCTGCTGCACGGCTGCATGAGAACCCCCGGTTCACCGCACAAGCGCGGCGGCCACCAGGAACTGGCGATGAGTCTGTCCATGGCCTACGACGTCGCCCGTCGGCCCAACAATCCCACTGTCTGGGTCGCCATGACCGACGACCTGGCCGCCGAAATCAAGGCCGTCAGGGCCCTGCGGCTTGAGGAGACTTTCACTCCAGTAACCTCCGATGTACCCGCGGCTGAGCAGCCGGTAGGGCGCATGTCCCGGGAAATGCAGGTGCTGGCCCAGACAGGCCTGTACGACACCAACCGGTACGCCTCAGACTCCGAGGCCCGTCAGGCCGTCGTCCTCGGCGCAGCGGCCGCTGGCCTCGAACTGGTCGATGTGGAGCGCCGAATACTTCAAGGAACCTGGCCAGGACTGGCCTCCTTCTACGCTCGCTATGCCGCACGCCACCGCCTTTCGTCCCTGCGCCGCGACTGGATGAGCGCCGTCAGTTACCTCAGAAAACAACCCACCATAGAGCACCTGAATAACAATGTCCGCAGATCCCCCACAAGCCGGCCAAATACACAGGGGGGAGCGATAAAGGGGATCACTCAGATTTCAGATCCCGATGCAGAGCATCGGTTCATTCGGACCTGGCGAAATGCGCTCCGGATTAGGGAGGTCAACTATCAGGAGTCCAGGACCGGGATGGCACGCCGGATGGTCCTCAGGGCATTGGGGGAAGCAGCGCACATGACAGCGTCCAGGTTCGTTGAGTTCGGGGTCAGGTCCATTGCCGTGGCCACTGGCCTTGACCACACCACAGTTGGCTTGCACCTAAGGGAACTGCGTGCGGAGAAGGCCCCGATGGTCACCCTCGTTGAAGAAGCTAGGGGAACCAAGGGTGATTTGTACATGCTGACCGTGCCCGAAGAGCTGAAGGCGGTTGCCGAGCAAGCCAGCTGGAAGAAAGGGAAAGTCCATGCTCTTCGGCCAGCGTTTAGGGAACTCGGTCTGCCTGCCGCTTACGTGTATGAAGCCTTGGAGCACTCCCCTGCGTTGTCCATCGCCGAGCTCGTCAGGGCTACCCGGCTCTCTCGGTCGGCAGTGAACGAGGCATTGGACATACTCGCGGCATGGAACCTGGTGGCCAGGAGCGCCGGGAAGTCGTGGTCAATTGTGACGGCAACATCGCTGCGGCAGCTCGCTGAACACTTGGGTGTCCTCGAGGCCGTCGCTGCCCAGCTGCAGCGCTACCGGCAGGAGCGGGTCATCTGGCGAGAGTGGCTAGCCAAGAACGTCAATACCGTCGCGGAACTTCTCTCCCCCGGTGAAGACTATCCCTGGCACGAGTTCGAAGGGCCACCCGACGAATGGTCGCTGTGCAACATGGCGTTCAGCAGAGCGGGATAGAGCAGCGCCGATCTGTCAGCTGTGCGAACCCCCGGCTGCAACTTCGACAATTCCCATTTCGGGCCAGAATCCATGCCATAAGTTAGGCCATAACCACTATGGGAAGACGTGCCATACCGCTGAGGGAGTGCGGCTTCACTCTGCTTCGGACTGTCCCGCCTGAGTGTGGAGCCTTAGGACGGTCGAGACGAGGGCGCTGCGCGACGGTGCGTCGAATTCTCTGACCTTCTCGTCCAGCCAGGCAACCTGGAGTCCGTCGAGGCGCAGCTGGATCTGGATACCGGCCTCTCCCCGCTTCCGCGGGGCGCGGCGGGGCATCACGGAGCTGGTCAGCGTGGTCTCGGGGATGAACTTCTTGGCGATCTGCTTGTCGTCGACGGCTTCGAAAGCGTCAATTAACAGGTCCGCGTACGTGGTCCTCTGCTGATAGACGGCATCCTTGACCTGGGCCAGGAGCGCCGGCGGCAGGTACACTCCGACGTTGCGCAGCGCTCCGGGAACCAGCTCGGAGGCTTTAGTCGCGTTAGCTGCCTTCTTGGCAGCAGGCTGCTGCCGCGTGGTGGCCTTTGGGGCCTTGACGGATGTAGGGGTGGGCTCCTCCCGCTCCCATGCTGCCTCAAGGGGAGCCTCCTCAGCAGGTGCCTGCTCAGTGGGGCGCTTGTCCGCCTGTGGCTGCTCTGTAGGTACTTGCGTGTCAGCGGGCTCGGGCGCTGCTGCTGGCGGCACCTGGACAAGCTCCCGGGCCGGTGCCTCTATGGAGTGATCGGTTTCTGGTTCCGGTGCAGTGGCACCCCTCCCCCGCTTGGGAGCTAGCAACCCTTGCAGTGCTGCACCGCGGGCAGGGGGTACAGGTGCGAATGCCCCGGCAAGGCTCTGTCGGCCGCTCATGCTTGGTTCCCGCTTTCGATCTCGTTCAGTCGGGCGAGGATCTCGCCAGTCAGCTGCTCGTACTCTTCAGCCAGTCCCCCAGCATTGCGCGAGAAGAATCCGTCCGCCGGCTTCTCCCCTGCCCGAAGCGCCTTCAGGCGGTTCTTCTGGGCGTCGGTAACGGCGCCTTCAAGTTCGTGGAAGAGGAGGCCTTTGCGGCGGGCATCGGCGCTTGCGCTCTCCAGGTTCCTGATGCGAGTTTCGAAGACCGGGGCGACGGTGCCGAGCATCTCTTCCAAGGTGTCCCGGACGCTGCGTTCCAAGCGCAGGGAGCGCGGCCCGACGCCGAACAGGACGACGCCCGCCAACTGCAGGGAAGGGTTCCGGTCTCGTACGGCCATAAAGCGGCGTGCGATGCGCTCGACACCGTCGATGCTCGCATCATCTGAGCGGGTAGGAATGACGACTGCGCTGGAGATTGCGAAAGCGCCTTCAACCAGGATCCGCTCCCCTGGCGGGGTGTCGATCAGGATCAAGTCGTATTCGTCTGCCAGCGGGGCCAGGACGGCGTAGAGCATGTCGCCGAAGTCACCGGCGTCGGAGCGGCTGGAGCGGGACACCATGAGGCCTTGGATGTCTTCGAGGTCCTGGCCGCCGGGAATGACATCAAGGTTTTCCCGTACGTCGCGCAGGATCATCGGCGGCGTGCCGGCGATAAGGGCCTGAAAGAATTCCCTGCCCGTCTGCCGCTCGTACCCGAGGTCACGGGCCAGATCGCCCTGTGGGTCAAGGTCCATCAGCAGCACGCGCGAACCGGCCAGCGCTACGTACCCTGCAACGTTGGCTGCGGTGGTCGTCTTGCCGACTCCGCCTTTGCCGTTCGCCAAAGAAACGACGCGGTCAATGGACCGTGTCGCTTGGCGTTGCGGGGGTACGGGGGTTTGCAGTGATCGTGCCATCGGCGAGCGGCTCTCCTACTTGGTGGGTTGCATCTTGTCCTGCTCTCAACGCTATGTGTACTCCTCCGGCAACGCTGGCAGTGACACGCATAAGAGGGATAACAGTGTGTAGTGCAGGTGTATTCACGGCGCGCCACATTGTATATGCCGTTGGGTGTCAGGTCTATTCCCCCACGTGGCTCCAAGTCTGAAGCTCCATAGAGGTGTCAATGTCATTGCACGCTGGAACTACTGGTGTCCTTTCGGCATGAGTTCTCATGGCGTGTCTTATGGCTAGAGCAGTGGCCCTTCCTGTGTTTCCACTTGCTTGGCGTCTTATAGGAAACTCAACTTGTTCGCCTATTGAGAAACCTATGGCAGTTATCGGAGATCGTTAGGCATTGCATGACACGGGTTCAATGGCCGGACTTCCAGTTTGTCTTCTGGCGAGTCTCATAGTGAGTCGTCCAACGGGAGATATGGCATGAGTTATGGCATGAGTAATGGTTGTCCGGAAAATGGACTATATGACCTGACGTCCCAGAAGTCGCAACCGCACCTGCCTAGCGAGCCGCTAGTTTTGGAACCCGGGTGCAGTCGTTGGATTCTCAGGTGGACGCACTCGGTCGCTATAGGGGCCGTGCGCGTGTTTCAGGAGTACGCTTCCGGCGCCACCCAGGCGAGGAAGCGATGGAAGGAATGCCTGGATTACCTGCAGCCCGGCAATGTGCTGACTGTTGCCGATCTAACCCGGCTCGGCCGCAGCACCGCGGACCTGGCTGACATCTTGACCGTGCTGGGCCAGCGGGGGATAGGGTTCCGTTCCCTCGCTGAACCGTGGCTGGATACCACCAGCGCACACGGCAAGTTGATCTTCGACATGTTCGCATCCCTTGCAGAGTACGAACGGTCCCGGCTGTCCGAACGGACAAAGGCCGGCCTGGCGGCGGCGAAAGCACGCGGCCGACTCGGCGGCCGTCCTCGAACGATGACTCCGTCTAAGACCGAGGCCGCCCGGCAGCTGCGCAGCCAGGGAAAAACTTTGAAGGAGACAGCCCAGATACTCAGCGTCAGCATCTCATCACTGACTCGGGCCCTTAGCCGGAATGACGTCCCAGAACTCGCAACCGCACCTGCCTAGCGAGCCGCTAGTTTTGGAATAACTTCTGGGATACCAAGATTACGGAATCCGGCATCCGTGGCACTTAGCGGTGCCTGTCCCAGTTCTAAGGTTATGGAACGCTCTTCTGACAGTCCTTGAAACGGTTCTGGCTCGAGACCCTGGGGTTCACAAGAAGTTAGCGGATCGGGGGCTATTCAGTATCCCCAGCCGTACATCCCCTAGAAATCGAAGTGCCGGCACTTCGATCTGGTCGACTTAGGCGGTCGATTGCTGCCGCTTGCCAGCTAGCTTGCTCTGGGCGGGAAGTATATGAAGCCAGCAAGGAGCAGAGTTTCTTCGTAGGTGAGAACGGGACCCTCAGGTGGTTTGGGCAGGTGATCAATTGCAGCGAACGCTGGAGTCAGTACCTCTTCGTTCATCATCTCAACAAGAAGCATGACTTCTTGGATGTCCTCGCTCCGTAGTGAGCAATTTCCGCCATGCTCCTTGAGAATCTTTGGGAGCATGAATGGTAGGAGTACGTCGAGGCATCGTCCGCGAACGAGGATTTCTGGCTGAACCACGGATACGGACTTCTGATTTCCCGAAACCCATGAGTCGATCCCCGTAAGGGTCGCCAAGTTTGTCAGGGCCAGCCTGCAGCACGAAACTCCCATCATCG
Source organism: Arthrobacter globiformis (assembly GCF_030818015.1). Taxonomy (NCBI): domain Bacteria; kingdom Bacillati; phylum Actinomycetota; class Actinomycetes; order Micrococcales; family Micrococcaceae; genus Arthrobacter; species Arthrobacter globiformis. Next base: position 67,219 of record NZ_JAUSZX010000003.1, on the reverse strand, counting down.
CTGACCATCCGTTCTGCCGGTGATGCGCGTCCAGACCGACAGCCAAGCTAGCGATCAGGTCACAGATGATCTCCTCGTTCAGGGAGGATGAGGAACTCAAAGCTGTTGTTGTTTCGCGAACCCGCGAGACCCAACTTTTCCTCGTGGGACGTTTCGATGTCTTCTGACGGATTCTGAGATACCAGGCATACGGGTCTAAATCACGGGCCGACAAGCTGTTGTGGTCGCTGTGGTAAAGCCGTCGCGAGAGCACTGACCCCGTAGGCTCAGTGCAGCGAAAGAGGTCTTTAGCGGTCTTTGTAATCTCTGAAGAACATCGTTCAAATGCTTCTGGATCCACGGACCGGAGGTAGTGCACCAACTCGTGAGCCAGCACGAATCGTTCCTGCATTTCTGTCATGAGCCATACTTCAAACCTGCTTTCTATATCAGCGTTGTCTTGATGGAACCTATCGATCGGTGTTTCCTTCAACAAGCGGTCCGCATAGTGAACATGGCTAGCTGCCTCTGTAACCTGACCGGCAAGGAGAAAACGTACAGCGATGGTTCGTCTCAAAATTGCTTCGACCACCGGACCGGGCTGAGGGTCGGGATAACGCAGTGGAAACGCAAGGTTGGTTAGGAATGTGCTTAGTCCTGCGTCCCAGATCAGATGCCGCCTCCCATCTAGGTGTAGGACTGCAGGCAGGGCTCGGGGACTATGAACCTCCAGTGTCCAAGGCGGTTCGGCATTGGCCCCGGTGATTTTTGCAATTGCTGTCCACATAGAGGCCAATCGGATATCACAGATTTCCGATTCATCGCCGGGAAGCCAGGCATCTACGTCTCCCCAACGGGCTTTGATGTAGTCAAATATCTGCATCGTCTTTTAGTTCGACGGCTTCGGCAAGCGTCTTGATTACTCGTTCTGCGTCCCTTGCCGCCATCCCCGTAATCTCAATGCCGCCGCATGTAACTCTCATCTGCTTCTGCGTCTCCGCCCTAGCCTTTATCCATGTCCGCAAAGTGAGCCAAGAGCCAGTCGAGAGGAGCATCGGCAACAGCATCTCGACGAAAGTCGACCCGTCGAAGTACCTGTGCTGGCCAAAGTTATTGTCCAATCGAAGATGGTCGGCTAGTTCCACTAGATCGTCGCGGTCAGACTCAGGAACACTTATGATGCAAAATTCACTCATGGTGCTCAAGGTACATGAGTTGGTGCGTCTATCCGGCGCTTTTAGTCATGTTTCGGGCAGTAGCGGTTTGGCCTGAGTCTGCCGCACGTGTTCCAGTTCCAAGGATGTGGAACACGATCTGGAAGGAGATGACTTCGGCTCAATTGATGATTTCGGCGTCGATGATCTCGGCCTCTTCGGTACGGTGTCCTGGCTTGGTCAACTCCAGGCTGGCGAGGTGTTTTTGCAGCCGCTTGGACATTGGGAGGAATGTGCCTAGGGTAAGGCCTCCGGAGAGGACTGCACCGACGACGGGGATGACCTTCGCGATTCCGCTGGCGAAAAGCCTCTTGGTCATACTGACACCCAGATAGCTGGCTACCTTTTTCACGATCGGGTAGATGACCCCTTGGGTGAGCGCCTTCTGTGGTAGCTTCTTAGCCACATTGCCAGCGATCATGCCCGCGACCCTTGCCACTCCACCCTGGGCGATCTGCACGCCAAACATCACACCCACGAACAGGATCAGCATGCTCTCGGTTGCCTCATCCACTTCTTCGCCATCATCGGCGAACAGATCAGGCCAACTGTAGATGTAGGCAAGCTTCTGGGCAATCCGAAGCAAGTGGCCCATGTACTGCGCGAGATCGGCTGGGACAGTGCCGATCATCGCCAGACCCCCGGGGATACCTGCGAGGGTTGAGAGGCCGGTGACCTTGCTCGTCTCATAAGCGATAGAGGTATTGGCGATCTCAGTGATGACCTTGAATGGGATACCCGCTGCCGCTGGACTGTCGGCGATTGCCCTTTTGATCTGTTCCTCAGTGCAGTGCCGCTTGAGTGCTGTTCGCAGGTAGGCGGCCCTATTGATCCTGACGCCCGGCAGCTTCGCAGCAGCGTCCAGCACTTGGGTGAAATTCGATCCAGGGTTATCAATCTCTTGGGTTTCGGTCATTGGTAGATCGTATCGGTGCGCTCTGACCTACACCCTCATTTGCGAAAGAGCTTTCAAGGGGGATGCGGTTCGCCGCGATCTCGAGCAGTTGCGCATCGCCGCTATTGGCCTCAGCACGTCTTCCGCAGCGACCCAGGCCGTGGCCCGGCGCTCACTCCCTCTCTCACTTGCCTCCATGGTTTCGGATCATAGTGCTAGGTTTCTGGAAGGCAGATTAGACCTCATTCGATACCGAGATGGGCTGATGCACGACCGTCAGAAAGCGGTGTCGAAGAACTCCTCGTCAACGCGGATGTCCTCTACGATGTGGGTGGTGACCTTCACCCCGAGTTCATACTCCTTCAGGAGGCCGCAAAGTCTGCTCCCGTCGATGAGGTCGACTGGCGGGGCGCCATCACGGGTCGCTTCGTTCTTGGCTTCTGCTGTGAAGGTCCCTGTGGTGATGAGGAGTCCCTTATCGCCTCTGCCTGCCATAGCCCCGCGAAAGTCCCGGACGTCGCCGGAACCCACGCTCCCAACGTACCGTTTGCACTGGAAGAAGACGGGGAAGGAGACGAGGGAGAGCCGGTAGACCCCAAGCCCATCGATGCCCCCGTCCCCGGACCGCCCCGTGACCTGAGTGTTGATAAATCCGGCCTCGCGAAGCAAGCGTTGGGCGAGACGTTCGAACGAGGCGGGGGAGAGGCGCATGATGCGTGCGAGGAGCTGGTCCTCCCAGCTTTCCTCGAACCCTTCGCTGTCCGGGGTCGTGTCCTTTCGCCTGGGCCGACCGCCATTCTTCGAACGGATGGCAGCAATATACTTCTGCCTCATGGGCTGAATCTGTTCCGGTTCCACATTTAGTCCCGCCTCAGTCAAGCTCCAGACGCCGCGCTGCGAGTTGTCTGCCAGACCCATGCCCTTCAGGTAGGTCCGGGCCCATGCCAGCCGGTATTCGATCTCGGTTCGGGGCCCGCCCCCGTGCAGCACTGCCTGTTGCTCCTCCGAGTAGCCTTCCTGCAGGATCACCTGCTCCACGAGCTCGTCAATCGAAGCGGATCCCCCTAGCACACGCAGCGCCATGACGGCTGGCCAGAGGAAGTCTTGGTAGGGGGGAATCTCAGCGTCGTCTGCCATGTTCATACTCTGCCGTTCGTTCTTGATTTTGTACCTGATTTTGTACCACCGCTGCGGAGATACCTCGTAGCGTTCAAGTAAAGCCTTTGCCGATCCAGTTCGGTAGCACCGTCAGGTGCGCCAAAGAATCAAACTCCTCGTCGTGATCACACCATTCCCCGCACCCGGCCAGCTGCGAGTCGCGCTCGTTCCTGTTCTTAGGATCATTAGGTATTGAAGAGCGGGTTAGGAGGCAAATGAGAGGCATCTTCGCACTAAATAAGCTCTGAGCTCGCTAGGTTCCAGGCGTGCAGACGACTTCAAAAAGGGATATCCATGCCGGCGGTAGAGAAGCGTCCATCGGGACTATCCCACATCCAAGGAAACGGGATGTTTTCTCCGTGGCAGTGGATCTGGATCCCTGCGGCATATCTCAGCCTGGGGCAGCAGCTCGTCGAGACCTGTCATCCCTCGATCAGCGGCCACTCACGCTGATCGAGAAAATCTCAAGGCTGGCCCCGCGCAGGGGCGGACGGTGATGGCCTGGTTCTTTGTCTCAGAAGGGCGCTTCCACCCTTCACAGTCGTCGAGCCTTCACATGGAAGCTATTCTGAACGGATGTCCTACATAGGTTCTTCAATCCTTGGCGTCCTGTCTCGCATGCCGAACGGATCGCTCACCGCCGCTGATTACGAGAACGGGGGCATCCAGTTCGTCGAGGGACGGGTCGAGGTGGGTTCGTTACTGCCAGTCAGTGCAGCGCTGGCAGTTGGTAGGAGCTTCGTGGCGGTCCTGCGAGGCGTCAACCCCGTAACGGGGTTGAAGATGAGTCCGCAGGCAGGGGACCTTATTGTGCCCTTGAGCGACGTTCGTCAGGTCACGGTTGGAGGCTTGCGGGCGGATGCGTTGGGTAAGTTGCCTGTGATTCAGGGCTTGGCATGGAGTGACGGCCCAGCGACTATTCAAGTCGCGAACTCTTCCGGGCGCTCCGCAGTGTTCAAGCCAGCTTTGTTTGATGACGGCTATTGGGGACTGGTCAATCACTTGGTCTCTCTGCTGGCGTCACGAGCGGACCTCGTTGAAGAAGAAGCGGATGTCGATGAGTACGACATCGAGGAACCGGACTTCGGGGCGATGGTCGCAGGCGCTTTGAGGTACTTTCCGGACACCGTGACGAATTTCCGTGAACTCCGCACACTCGAATGTGTATTAGTACGAGGGGAGAAGTCATGGGCAGGTCTTGCGATTCTCACGAAGAAGAACTTTGGATTCTTCGAATACGACGAGTGTCTTCTAGAAGACACCGATGACGGCAAGCCGCTGCTCATCAATCTTAAAGACGTGTCAGGCTGCTCCCTTATTGTTCCTGAAGACTTCTCGCTGGAGGTAGGGGATCACATTGCTTTGATCAACGCCGGGCAGCCAAACCTCATCATCGAGATCATGCTGGACGGCGACAAGCTTGTGCGCCTCGGTATCGGACTTCCCGAATACACCCCAGAGGAGCTTCCCTCTCTTCTGAAGTTAGTTCAAAAATTCCTGAATCGGATCGACAAGAGACTCGCCAAGCGACAGGTGATCAGCCTTCCTCAATAGGCCGACAGATCCTGGACAGCGAAACCACCCACTCCGTCGCTATCCGGCAGTCTCAAAAAGGATGATCCGGACAACGCGGCAGGGGTTCCCGACAAGGGCGTCCCAGTTCTAAGGAAATGGAACATCACCGGTAGCTCGGTGAGTGGGCCGTACAGTGTCCCTTCATCGGACGAGTCACGGGACCGGTCTCACGGGGCGTTGTTTGGACTGACACGGCGACATGCAGGTCGGACGGGCACTTCCCAATGCGGAACAACCCTCGCGGCCTTCGGACCAGATGCCACATCAGTGCTCGTCGACGACGTCTAGACGATATGACGCAGGAGGAGGCCTGGCGTCTACTCTGGCCGACAGCAGCTCTACCGCCTTCGTGGAGCCTTCAAGGCGTGCCGGATCACGGGTGCCCTCAGAGGACGGTCTTGGAATAGGTCCCCGTTTGAATGCCGCTTAGAGAGCGATAATCCGCTGGAGGACTCCGGATTGGTCTTCAGCTGGGGCAAGACGTATCAACTCACGGACATACTCCGCGGCTATGGCATGGTTCGTTTGTGCAGCAACGTCTGCGTACAACTCGCCAAGGACTTCGGGGACGAGGGACACAAGATCGGTTTTCCTAGACCAGTCTGATCGCAGCCCTGCCAGGACGTGGGGCAACGAACTTGAGTCGATCCATTTTTGTTTCAGCAGAGTTGAAAACCAGAAGCGGAGGTTGGCTTCCGCAGTTGGAGTATCTGGCGAAACCGACTCCAACCATGATGCGACGGATGCCACCCACATCTGCACGGCTTCCGGATCTTCGGCACAGTGCTGCAACGCCAGCAGCACGAAGTGGATTTGTTGTTCCGGAGTAGCAGTGGATCCCGACTCCGAAATCGCTGCTGCTGTTCCTAACGGTTTCCACGAGTCCATCTCGGCCGCTAGCTTCATCACCGAAGAGTCAAAGCGGATGCCGGTGTAATAGTGGTGGATGAGTGTCGCTTCGTATGCGTCCACGCCGCTTATGCTCACAACGCCATCCCTCCGGAAATATTCCAGCAAAGCAGGAGTTCCGAACGACTGAACCTCGGCAGCTGCAGCGACCTGACGTAGCGCTCGGTCGTCGCACCAAAACGGCAAATCAAGCTTCTTGGCAAGGTCCAGTGACAGCAGCCACTGAAACTCTTTGTCTGTCGACTTGATACGAGGTAGTTCTGTAATTTTCGGGTGTGGGATGGATATGAGTTCCCTGGCAAGCGCCAACAGGATGGTGGCCCGGTTCAGCCGGGTTTCTGCCTCTTCCTCCGAGATCTCGAAAATTCTTGGACCGCCAGAGACTGCGTCAATACCGATTGAGGCGGTGCTCTTGGGGGAAAGACTCAGGACCGCGCTCTGCGCATCGTGGATTGCTTCTGTTGGTGTGACTCCGGAGGAGAACAAGCCAAGCCACTCCCTGGCTATGTCTGCTCCGAGAAGGGCGAACGTATTAAGTACAGTCGTGTCGATGACCACCCGTTTACTCAGGTTGCTCGTAATAACTTCAATCTCGTTATCGACGTGTAAGGGGTCACCTGCGAAGACTTTGCCCGCACCCCGGATGAGACAAACTTCTGCGTAGCTCTTACCAGACAAATGCGTTGCGAGCCCTACTGGTAGTTCTCCTTTGAGGATGGGCTGCATTGCCTCGTGCCGGCCCGCCGGATCGGGCAGCATCGCCTTGATTGACTCAAAGGGGTCGTTTTCATTGACACTGATGGCTCGTATTAGTGAGCTATCGGGAAAGTCAGCAATGAAGTTCGTAAGGAGTTCCTGGTATTGCCGGACCTGCTCGTCAGTCTGAGGTTTTGCATTGGAATGCATCATGGAGAGGACGATCCCGGCACGCAACTGTTCGTTTTCGGGCCACTGCTGGGCAAGTACTTCCGCCTGGCTGATATATCCCAAGTCGGGAGCATAGCGGGAGTGCAGCTGCAGCCAGATTTTTGCATCGCCAGGAGTTCGAGGTTTGGGTGCTCCGAGTCGCACGAAGCTCTCCCAAGCTCCCCCATAATCGGACGTCATGAACTGGCATGTTATGAATGCCCATTTGGCTGGATCTGCCTCAGGATCGGTTTCCAGGAGCCTTGTTGCCTCGATAAGAGCCTTGTCCCACTGGCTTTCTGCGCTGCGGCTTTCAATAAGAATCATCCGGGCATCTTTCGCGCGTAACCAGGTCGTTCCTCCGACACGAATAGCTTGCTCAGCAGCCTCGATTGCCCTGTCTCGCTGTTTGGCCTTTACCCAGATCTCTGCAGCCCTCAACCACGCTTCCGGATCGTTCCACCGTCCTCCGGCGGTCTCTGCCACGTCTGCAGCCGCAGCGTATTCCTTCTGAGAAATGTAGTAGAACATGAGTCCGTGAAAGACTTGCCGCGACGTCGCCGCTCGTGCCCTTGCTTTTGGTAACGCACCGGGAACCTCACGGACGAGTGCAGAGATCAAGTCGATGTCGGCAACATCGGAGCCGTAGTCCGCCGTTATCCAAGCCGGCCATTCAGGGGCGTGCCCGTGATGAGCAAGTCGCAAACCGACGTTCAGGGCGTCTTCCGGATCAGACGTAGACGCCAGAACTCTTGTCCAGAGGGGGCTAGCCGATTCGAAGCCGGATTCGTCCTCCGCGAGAATCGCTTCTATATAATCCTTGCTTGGGCCCGCCGGAAGACGGGAAGCCAGGTCGCGGGCCCGCTGAGTCATACCTAGCTCCGCTGCTGTCCGCGCCGTCTCCGTTATCACTTGGACGTCTGACGATTCACTTAGGGTTGCAGAGCCCTCCGGCGCTATCGTTCCAGTTCGCCAAGCCTGTTCTGGAGACCCAAGTAACCTGTAGGCGCTAATCATCGTTAGAACAGCCTCTGAGCTATCACCTCCCCAAGAGCGCCTTGATGCGCGCACGGCCGTCGCAAGCTCAAGAGCCGTAGCGAGGTCTCTCATGAAGTTCGGGTGTCGTCGCAATGCCCCTCTTCGGACAAGCAATTTTGCAGCGTAAAGCGCGCACCCTGAGCTCCCGTGTGCAGAGTACCCTTCGACGGCCTCGTCTATAGCCCGATTCTCATCATCAATTGCAGCAAGCGCCTGGGCGAGGATAAGTTTCTTTGTCGCGTGATCTTCTTGCGACGCAGGGTCCCAAGCCCGAATCTGCTCGATGGCTGCATGATGCGATCCGTTCAGTTCGGCCCACAGGGCGGCACCGAGAGGATGATCTCTCGCTTGCCCTAACTGTTCCTTGGCTTCCTCGAGGGAGAGCGGCGCGGCGAGGGCCGCCTTGGCCACCCAATATGAACGTGGCGAGGCGCCCGCCGCGATTGCCTCATGGAGAAACTTGCGTGCCGCCTCTGCCGCGCCATAATCCTTAGCCGCAGAGGACAGCCAACAAAGAACGGAAGCGGGGGTATCGATCAGCCAAGACGGCCTGTTGACCGCCCAATCTTGGAAAAGCTGTTTGCGGTCGCCAGCCGCAACAAGTTCCGCCAACGCACGTGAAAGTGTCGGCCACTGTTTTAGAACCTGTCGCGCTTCTTCTGCGCGATATGCGTTCAGCAGATCATAGTTAGCTTCGATGTCCAAGGCTTTGAGGCTGCTCTCATGGAGCCTCGACACTTCACTTGTCACATGTTTACGCGTGGCTTCGCCCTCGAAACGTGATGCTTCGGAAGGGGGAAGACTGTGAACATAGGCATCGGCAATGATGGCGAGCAGTTCGGGAACAACGTCGGAATGACTTTGGTCATTTGCCTTGATGCAGTCTCCAAGCGCAGGTGCTACCTCATTCATACGCTCCGTTGTAGGTGAGTGGAAGAGCTCAAAGATTCGCCATTCATCGATAAAGCTGCGAAGGGCAAAGTAGCGGATCCGGATACCGGATTTCTTTGCTTTTCTTCTAGTTTCAAAGGCAACACGCCACGATCTAATAAGCCCTGGCATGGCGGCTCCCGCAGCACGCCCGGCAAGCGAACCCAGTGCCTTAAAAACGACTGCCCAATCCATGGCACGCCCCCTCCATAGCCTTGCGACTGTGCGATCCGCAGCACTTCGCCAATCAATCTGAATCACAAGGCTATCGCTCGTCGTTTCGATCATGCGGGCGTCTGGCGGACACCCCCCTTGGATGTATTGCCGTCAAGTGCAATCGCCGCCAGGTCCAAGGTCAACCGATCACCGAGACCTCACCCATCAAAAACATGTCAGGGTGTCGGTGACGGTCGAAAAGTGAGCCATTGTGACGGTTGAAAACTGAGCCACCCGTTCCAAACGATTGGGTGGGTGATCACAGTGGAGGATTGGGCGCTTATTCGGCGGTTGCATCTTGCCGAGGGTGAGTCGATGAGGTCAATAGCGGCGCGGTTGGGGATCTCCAGGAACACGGTCGCGAAGGCAGTCAGCGCCGACGGGCCGCCGACATACGTCCGTGCCCCGCAGGCCTCCGGGATCAAAGCCGTAGAACCGGCCATTCGTGCGTTGCTGCTGGAGAACCCGCGGATGCCCGCGACGGTGCTCGCGGAGCGGGTGGGCTGGTCCGGGTCGCCGGCATGGTTTCGGGAGAACGTGGCCAGGATCCGGCCGGAGTATGCACCAGCTGATCCCGCGGACCGGATCAGCTACGCACCCGGTGACCAGGCGCAGTGCGATCTTAGGTTCCCGGAAGTTCGGATACCTGTCGGTGCCGGCAAAGCCAGGGTGTTGCCGGTGCTGGTGATGGTGTCCTCGCATTCACGGTTCATAATGGCCCGGATGATCCCTTCCCGGATGACCGGGGATCTGCTGGCCGGGATGTGGGAGCTGATCGGGTCCCTAGGGGCGGTTCCGAGGCGGCTGATCTGGGACAACGAAACCGGGATCGGCCGGCGGAACAGCTACGCCGCCGGAGTGGCTGCGTTCGCCGGGGTCTTGGCCGCCAGGATCGTGCAGGTCAAACCCTATGACCCGGAGAGCAAGGGCGTGGTGGAGCGGGCCAACCAGTTCCTGGAGACTTCCTTCCTGCCGGGCCGGGTCTTCGCCTCACCGGAGGACTTCAACAACCAGCTCGGCCAGTGGCTGCCGAAGGCGAATGCCCGGCTGGTCAGGCGGACCGGCGCACGTCCGCTGGATCTGCTCGCTGAGGACAGGGCGGCCATGCTGGCGCTGCCGCCGATTCCGCCGGTCACCGGCTTCACCTCGCGGGTCCGGCTCCCGAGGGACTACTACGTCCGGATGGGATCCAACGACTACTCCGTCCACCCGCAGGCCATCGGCCGGTTCGTCGACGTCACTGCCGACCTCGGATCCGTCACGATCAGTCTGGACGGCCGATCCGTCGGGACACACACCCGTTCTTGGGGCGCCGGTCTGACCATCACGGACCCGGACCATGTTGAGGCGGCAAGGGCACTGCGGAAGGCCTTCCAAACCCCCTCACCGGTGGGCGAAACCACCGGACTGCGGGACCTGGCGGATTACGACCGGGCGTTCGGTGTTGTCCTCGATGACGGGCAGGTCGCCTGATGCCCGCCGCTAAGGAAACCATTGGCCAGATCGAGTATTACTCCCGGGCGATGAAAGCGCCACGGATCCGTGAAGCAGTCACCCGGCTCGCGGACCAGGCCCGCGAGGCTGGCTGGACCCACGAGGAATACCTCGCCGCTGTCCTGTCCCGGGAAGTCGCAGCCAGGGAAGCCTCCGGCGCCGAGATCAGGGCCCGGGCCGCCGGTTTCGCGGCCCGGAAATCACTCGAGGACTTCAACTTCGATCACCAGCCCGGTCTCAAACGCGACACCATCGCGCATCTGGCCACCGGCGCGTTCCTCACCGAAGCGTCCAACATCGTCCTGCTCGGACCGCCGGGAACAGGCAAAACTCACCTTGCAACCGGGTTGGGGCTGCGAGCAACCCAGCTGGGCCACCGGGTCCTGTTCGCTACCGCCATCGACTGGGTCGCCCGGCTCCAAAGCGCGCATCAGAACGGCCGGCTGCCGCAGGAACTGGTCAGGCTTCGCCGCTACGGACTGATCATCGTGGACGAAGTCGGCTACATCCCCTTCGAGCAGGACGCGGCGAACCTGTTCTTCCAGCTGGTCTCGTCCCGCTACGAGCACGCCTCGCTGATCCTGACCTCGAACCTGCCCTTCGCCCGCTGGGGAGACGTTTTTGGCGATCAGGTGGTCGCCTCGGCATGATCGACCGCATCGTCCACCATGCCGAAGTCATCACTCTCAAAGGCTCCAGCTACCGCCTCAAACACACCCAGGTCGACTCGCTGCCCTCGACAAGACCGGAAAATACGGCAGAATAACCACCGTCAAAGTGGCTCACTTTTCAGCCCGCGAAATGGCTCACTTTTCGACCATCGCTGACACAGGGAACATAATCGGCCTATGCCAGGGTCAGCACTCGGGGGCAATCCCTCGATTCCCAGGTTGACGCGTTAGTGGCGGCCGGGGCAGTCCGGGTCTTTCAGGAGTACGCGTCCGGTGCCACCCAGGCAAGGGCGCGGTGGAAGGACTGCTTGGACTACCTGCAGCCGGGAAACGTGCTGTTGGTCGCGGACCTGACCAGACTGGGGCGGAGCACAGCTGACCTTGCCGACATCGTCACAGTGTTGGGGCAACGGGGGATAGGCTTCCGGTCCCTCGCTGAACCTTGGCTGGATACGACCAGCGCCCACGGCAAGCTCATCTTCGACATGTTTGCTTCCCTTGCAGAATACGAACGGTCGCGGCTCTCGGAAAGAACGAAGGCAGGACTAGCCGCAGCTAAAGCACGAGGCAGGCTTGGCGGCCGCCCGCGCTCGATGACACCAGGAAAACTGGAAACCGCGCGGCAGCTGCGCAAGGAAGGAAAGACTCTGAAGGAAACGGCTGAGCGGCTCAGTGTGAGCGTGTCTTCATTGACCCGAGCACTGACGGGACCCAACAGTTACTCTGTTGCCTATGAGCCGACATCGGACACACCCGCTCCGCCTTCAACCAAAGTGCCTCGCAACTAACGGCGGACATATTCAGTTGCCGTGAAGGGAACCAGGATCTTGCCGCCGCGGTGCTTGTTAGCCGGATAAGACGTCTCGTATCTCAAGCGTTCCGAGACGTAGGTGCCCCTGTGGCAAACGGCCATGGTCTATCGATACCTTCAATGATCCGTACGAAGATTGGTCGCAACAGCCAAACAAGGAGATCAGCAGAGGCGAGCAAGGGCAGCCCGCGAAGTGACTCCAAATCCTTGGCCTCTACAAAATACTCGGTCGTTCTTGCGAAGTGGCTTCTGCGATGAATTATGCGCCGTCCTGTGCGATCCGTTGGAGGACCCGGGCGGCATGTTTCAGGGCATCCTGAATATTTGAAGTCTTCATGCGGTCGGCGCGGACTTCGCGCAATGCTAGCTCGTTTTTTCCGCGTTTAACGGTGAAGCTGAACTCCTTTTTATCGCCTTCAATGGCTGCGTCCCAGTGGGTTTGAATGGGACCCCTTCCTGTCCAACGGTGGGGAGTACCGCCATCGTGCTCAGCCCAGGATACGACTGGCCGGGCCTTCTCCAATGTGTTCCTCAGGATCGTCGCCGTTCCCGGTCGTTTTCTTGGGTCAACGTGCATGGCCGAGATGATCGCCTTCCGTAGGCGCAGATGAACGTATGGTTGCCAGAGCTTCCGATTCGGGAATGCGCCCATCTGAGTGGCCTGACCTATGTTCCCGTCTGCAGGGATCGAACTGTGCATCATATCGTCGCCATTTAGCAGCCGGTAGGCCGTTCCACCTAATGCATAGATGTCGCCTGCGACAGTGTCGATGAACGAGCCACTCGTCCAGGCCTCAGGTGGGAGTAGCTTGAGATAGCCCATGTTGGGAAGGGTTTCCGGGTCATTGGCCATTCCTGAAAGGCCGAAATCGCTGACCTTTACGCGCCCGAATGCGTCGAAGAGAAGATTGGCAGGTTTGATGTCTCTGTGAAGCAACCCCTGTGTATGGAGATGCTGTACGCCGCGGCAGGCGTCCTCGACTATTTGGATGGCAGTTTGGACCGGAACCGCAGCTCCGGAGAACCTGGACTCCACGCTGCCATCAGGCAGATACTCCATTCTGATTACTGACTGCCCATTAACGACGTCGGCTGCAAAGATGTCCACCACGTGTTCGTTTTTAGCCAGCAGCATGGCTTTTGCTTCTTTATGATCGTCAACACCTCCAGACAGAGCATCAGGACGTATGTACTTCACCGCACAAAGCCGATCCAGACTCAGATCCCTCTCGAGTTCGACTACACCGAAGTGGCCTCGCCCTAGGGTCCTGATCCGCTGATACGCCACGGGATCACGCGTTCATGGTCGCTATAGCTGCAACAACCGGCGTTAGGCGACTTTTGGGAATACCATCCGCGACGGCGAGCTCGGCGACGTAGGCCAATATCTGCTCCTTCGCACCCACCTTGAACCGTGCTCGCAATGTTGCCCACTTGAAGGTGTGTATCGGTGTTCTCGACTGAGCGGCCGCGGCGAGTACGATGCCATCGACTTGAGCCCGTTCCAGCGTAGAAGCTTTCATGCTCTGACCGGCCTCAGCTTCGCTGAGGTGGATCACGTCTGGAGCGTGCGTCGCAATCATTTCGCTGATCTCCTTGTAAACCCAAAGGAGCTGCTCTGATCGGTCGTCCGAGGGTGGCCCCGAGCTTCCGGCCCCCAAAAGGCTGGCCGAGGCGCGTGTTGAACCGGACGCTACCGCCCAAATGATTCGGTTTTTTTCGCATTGAAGGCCCAGAACGTTCAATTTTCCCCCAAGGTAAGTCGTGGCAGGGTGCCACTGTTGCCGCTACGTGTCACTGAGCACTCGAAGCACTTCCGCCGCATCCGCAAGGACTCGATCTCGCTCCGGAGGTTGGAAGGGCCCGTCATGCACGAGCCTCCGCAAACCGCGGCGCCATGGACTCCATCTGCTCCATGACCAGCTTGATGGCCTCGGGCTGCTTGTCCGGCGGGTACCCGAACCGGACCAGGAGCCTCTTGATGGAGGAGCGGAGCTTCGCCCTGACATCATCGCGCACCGTCCAGTCTGTCCGGATGTCCCTGCGCATGACGGCGACCAGTTCGCGGGCGATGTCCGCGAGGATCCCTTCCCCTTGGACCTCCACGGCAGACTCATTGGAAGCCACGGCATCATAGAAAGCCAGCTCGTCAGAGTTAAGCGGGGGAGTGAAGTGTGCCCCGCGGTTCCCCTCGGCAGCCACCTCACGGGCCAGTTCCACCAGCTCAGCGATAACCTCAGCCGACGTCAGCTGCTGGTTGGTGTACTTCCTCATCAGCTCGGTGATGCGCTCCGAGAACGCCCGCTGCCGGATCACGTTATTTCGTGTTGCCACAGCCGACTCATCGGCGATGAGCTTCCGCAGCGCCTCAATGGCCAGCTGCGGATTCCGTGCCTTCTGGGTCTTGGCGACGAACTCCGGCGTCAGGTCATCCAACGAGGGCTTCGCCATGCCGGCAGCCTCGTAGATGTCCAGCACCTCGCCGGAAGTCGTTGCGGACGCGATCAGGTTTCCCAGCAGCCGCTGGATCTCCTCAGGAACCGGCTCGCCGCTGGCCTGGCGGTCTGCGGCGTCGAACTTGGCCATGTACACCCGGGTCTCCTCGTAGACCTGGATCTCCGGACGCAGCCCGGCCAGAGTATCGGAGCCGGAACACAGCGCCCACGCCCGCGACAGCTGGCCGGAGTGGCGACGGTATTTAGAGGCCAGCGTCTCCTCGCCCTCAGCCGGCCGGTTACCAGGCGTTTCAGGGCTTCGCAGGTAGTTGGCCGCGCCCGTTGCCGCGCTGACGAAGGCTTTGGGGCCGCCCCTCATCAGTACAGATTTCCAGTCGTACCCCGCGAGCAGCCCACGGAGCGTTTCCACCAGCGACACGGTCAGTCCAATTGCCTCATCCACGTTGCGGCCGACCGGCTTGTTCGTCTGGTCGTCCTTGGTGTACTCACCCAGCGCCTTGGCCAGGTTCTCCGCCAGCGGCGCATAGGCCACCAGGAGCCCGTCCTTCTTGCCGCGGAAGGTACGGTTCACCCGGGCCAGGGTCTGCATCAGCAGCGCGCCCTTGAGCGGCCGGTCCAGGTACAGGGTGTGCAGCGGCGGAGAGTCGTAGCCGGTGAGCATCATGTCCTTGACGATCACGAGCTCCAGCTCATCGTCGACATCCTTCAGCCGTTCTTTGACGGTCGCGTTCGCCGAGTCGCGGCGCACATGGTCGGAGACCGGCGGGACATCGGTGGCGTCACCGGAATAGACCACCTTGATCTTGCCCTTGGCCAGGTCATCGGAATGCCAGTCTGGCCGCAGCTCCACGATGGCGGTGTACAGCTTCGCGCAGATCTCCCGCGTCCCGCCCACGATCATTGCCTTGCCCGGCGCCTCGATGAACTTGCCCATCCGGGCGCGCCGGTTCTCCCAGTGCGCCACCAGGTCTTCCGCCAGCGCCGCGATGCGCTGCGGGGCGCCGTAGACGGCATTCACCACCGCGACGCTCGCTTCGAGGCGCGCCCGCTCCGTGTCGTCCAGGCCCCGGGTGGCCTCGTCGGCCGCCTGGTCCAGGATCTCCTCGGTGACCTCGGACGCCAGACCAACCTTGATCAGCCGCGGCTCGAAGTACACCGGCACCGTGGCACCGTCCTCCACTGCCCGGGAAAGGTCGTAGATGTCGATATACTCGCCGAACACGTCCCGCGTGTTCCGGTCATCAAACGAAATGGGCGTGCCGGTGAACGCGATCAGGGTCGCGTGCGGCAGGGCGTCTCGCAGGTGCCGGGCGTAACCGTCCAGGTCGTCGTAGTGCGACCGGTGGGCCTCGTCCACGACCACGATGATGTTCCGCCGGTCGGACAGCAGCGGGTGTTCGGAGCCGGCGTCCTTTTCGGCCTTGCTACGGCCGAACTTCTGCAGCGTGGTGAAGTAGATGCCGCCGGTGGTGCGGTTGCTCAGTTCCTCCCGCAGCTCCGAGCGCTTCCGGATCTGCCTGGGCGATTCCGCCAGCAGCAGGCTCCGGTCAAAGCCCTCGAACAGCTGGCCGTCGAGCTCGTTGCGGTCCGTGATCACCACGACCGTCGGGTTCTTCAGCTTCGGATGCCGTGCCACCAGGTTGGTGTAGAGCTCCATCTCCATGGACTTGCCGGAGCCCTGGGTGTGCCAGACGACGCCGGCCTTGCCGTTGCTTACGACCGCCTGGACAGTGCTGCCCACGGCTTTGGTCACGGCGAAGTACTGGTGCGGCTTGGCGATGCGCTTCATGAGCCCGTCCGAGCCGCCATCAAAGGCAGTGAAATTGCGGGTCAGCTGCAGGAAGCGCTCCTGGTTGTACAGGCCGTTGAGTGCTGTCTCCAGTGCTGTGACGGCCAGTCCGTCCTCCATGTAACCGGGAGCGACCGGCAGACCGTCGTCGTCTACATTCCAGGGCGAGAAGTGGTTGAGAGGAGTGAACGGTGTGCCGTACTTGGCCTGGATCCCGTCCGAAGCGAGTGTAAAGACACAGAAGCGGAACGCCATGGGGAATTCCCGCAGGTACGTCTGCAGCTGGGCGTGCGCCGAGGCCACGTCAGCGGTGGCGCTCCCGGCCTTCTTGAGCTCGATGACGCTCACCGGCATGCCGTTGCAGTACAGCACGAGGTCGAAGCGGCGCTTGTAGTCACCCTGTACCAGGGTGACCTGGTTGACGGCGAGCCAGTCGTTCTGGTCAGGATCCTGGCTCAGCAGGTGAATGGTGGGGTTGGCTTCGTTGCTGTCCGAGTCGATGTAACTGAGCCGGTAGCCGTCCACGAGGTAGTTATGGATGCGGTGGTTTTCGGCAATGGCATCGTTGGATTTGGGCGAGGAAATCTCGGCGAGGGCCTGCTGCAGGTACTGGGCCGGAACCGTCGGGTTGAATTTCTGCAGCGCGCCGAGCAGCCGTGGCCGGATCAGCAGCTCATCCCAGGTGTCCCGCTCGCCAGTGCCGGGGGCGATGGCCTGCCCGAACACCGGCCCCCAGCCGAGCGGCTCGGCCAAAAGCTCAAGGGCCATGCCTTCCCACTCGGCTTCGGAAAAGGCTACGGCGGGTGCTGTTGTCACGGTGGTTCCCCCTGATGGACCGGATGTCATTCTGAGATGTCCTGCGAAAGTTCGGCTTCGAGCTCGCGGATGCTGGGCAGGCTGGCGCTGAATTCCTCGGGCAGCGACTTGACCACGGTGTCTGTCCATTCGGCGACACCGATCGGTGTTTTGTATCCCCGGAGCGCATACTCGGCCACCACGTTGTTCTTCTCTTTGCAGAGCAGGAGGCCGATGGTTGGCTTGTCGTCGGCATGGGCCAGCAGGTCGTCCACGGCTGCCATGTACATGCCCAGCTGCCCGAGGAAACCGGGTTCAAACCTGGTGGCCTTGAGCTCGATGACCACGTAGCAGCGCAGCCTGAGGTGGTAGAACAGCAGGTCAGCGAAGAATTCGTCCCCGTTGATCTCCAGCCGGACCTGCTCGCCGACAAACGCGAAGCCCTGTCCCAGCTCCAGCAGGAACTTCTCGACGTGCTGGATCAGCTGGTGTTCGAGTTCCTGCTCGTTGCGGCGGTCTGTCAGCGCCAGGAAATCGAAGACGTACGGGTCTTTAAGGGACTGCTGGGCCAGGTCGGAGTCCGACGGCGGCATGGTCGCCGAGAAGTTGGTAACCGCCTGCCCGGAGCGCTCGTGGAGTCTCGACTCGATCTGGTGAACCAGGACATTGCGTGACCAGCCGTGTTCCACAGAGGCATTTGCGTACCAGAGGCGTGTCCCAGGGTCGTCGAGCTTCTGGATCAGTGCCAGATGGTGGTACCACGGCAATTGTGCAAGCGGCGCTTGCACAATTGCCTCAGCCGGCCAGGTCTCGGCAAACGCCCGCATGTACTTCAGGTTTCGCGGCGAGAACCCGGAGGCACCAGGGAACTGGCTCTTCAGATCAGCCGCAAGCCTGTCGATAATCCTGGCTCCCCAGCCTTCAAGATTCTGCCGGTCCAGGATGTCCTGCCCCATGGCGTAATAGCTGGCCAGCAGCTCCCGGTTCGCCGCAGTGATGGCCTTGAACCGGCCGGTGCTGACTTGCCGGGTGACAGAGGCAAGCAGCTCGGGGTACCACTCCGGCATGGAACTGACCGCCGGCGTGGCCGGAAACGACGCGTCCGTGGAGTACTGCCGGGCTCCAGGCTGAATCTCACCTCCGCCCCGGCTCATACGCCCGCGCCCTCTAGGACCTTCTCGGCGTCCTTGACCCGCAGCTTGCCGGACATGAGTTGAGGCAGCAGAGTATCGCGAGTCGATCCCAGTGATTGCGCCTCATACTCGAGCGAATCCCGCAGTTCGAGAAGAGGACGGGCCGCTGCGGCATAGTCCTTTTGCTGGTCACTCGAAACCCGCGGCGCAGGGAACGAAGGGATGGCGTCAGAACCTAGATGCAGAACGGTCGTGCCGCTAGTGCGACTCCTGCAGTGTGCTCGGAAGCGCCCTTGCAACATCACGCCGAGCAAGAATTCGACCGGCGTGTTCGTCCGCGGACGGATGATGGCCAGATCCGAGCTGGCGACGAGCTTTTCGTAATTTGGGGCTCCGGGTACACGGACTGCTCGGCCGACCACTTCCGCCGCTTGGGTCAGGTCTGTCTGAGCGACGACCAGTTCGCCAGGGGAGATCTGTTGAGCAGCCTTGAACGGGCCGGCATAGTCCTTGAGCCCCCTGAGCGAGTATCCGCCGTTCCTATGAAACGACTTCAGGGTGACGAGAGCAGTTGATGACGTACGAAGATCCGCGCTCCGATAGGCCACGCCTTTGGTGACCGTGGCTAACTCGTTAAACGGGATTGTTGCGTCGGACTGACCGCAAATCAAAGCGAAAGTAGCTTCCAACACCTCCCCGATCTTTGTAATGAGACGGGAGTTGGCGACGATCTTGTCGTCCAAGGCACCAAGCACATCTGTAATTGCCCGCTGTTCGGAAACCACAGGCAGAGTCACTAGGAGTGATCTGATGTCACCCAGGTTGATATAGGCGGCCATGTCCGTGTTGTTCATCCGGTTGGCAGCCTGGTTCCAGAACTCTGTGCTACCAAACCAGTAGCGTAAAAAACGGGGAACGATTGCATCAGTATTCAGGACTCGGAAGTAGCAGAGCTGTGGGCTGTACACGACACGTTCGCCTGTTTCCGGCAGAATGGCGGCGCGGCCGACTGTACCCTTCGTGGTCAGCAAGACGTCGCCCGCCTGGCCCGCTTTTCCTCCGATGGAGTTGGCGTATTTATCCGAGACGAAGTCCAGACCGTCGAACCGGACGGCATCGTCCATTACATCTGCAACACGGATTATTCGGTAACCCGGTCGACCGTGTTCAGCCCGCTTCGTGCGGTACCCGTCGCCGATTTCGAGCGCACCAGCCGCCACAAGCTCGCCAATACTCGTGACCCGCATGGAACTCATGAGACCCTCCCTAGCTGCTCGCGTACAACCGACGCAAGCCTCTCGGACTCCTCGAACTGCTCGTACAATGCCGCCGTCAACCGCGCGATCTTCTCTTCGATCGGCTCGCCGTCGTCCTCGACATCGGCAGCACCGACGTATCGGCCCGGTGTCAGAGCGTAGTCTGCTGCCTTGATCTCCGCGAGGCTGGCCGAATAGCAGAAGCCGGCCTCGTCGTCGTACATCAATCCTGCCTCGGCCGCAGAAGCAGTCCCGCGCCAGGCGTGGTAGGTGTTGGCGATTTTCGCGATGTCCTCGTCGGACAGCGCGCGCTCGGCGCGGTCCACCATGTAGCCCAGGTTTCGGGCGTCGATGAAGAGCACCTGCCCGGTCCTGTCCACAGAGCCGCGGGGACCCGCTGTCTTATCCTTCGCGAAGAACCATGTGCACACGGGAATGCCGGTGCTGCGGAAGAGCTGAGTGGGCAGGGCTACCATGCAGGAGACCAGGTCTGCCTCGACGAGCTGGGCGCGGATCTCGCCTTCGCCGCCCGAGTTGGAGGACATGGAGCCGTTGGCCATGACCACGCCGGCGCTGCCGCCGGGGGCCAGTTTGGAGATGATGTGCTGGATCCAGGCGTAGTTGGCGTTGCCGGCCGGGGGCACGCCATACTTCCAGCGGGGGTCGGACTCAGAACGGGACCAGTCCTTGATGTTGAAGGGCGGGTTGGCCATGATGAAGTCCGCGCCGTTGTTGCCGGTCAGATCCGGGTGCTGGTCGCGTGCGAACGTGTCGCCCCATCGGGACGCGAGGTTGGTATTCAGCCCGTGGATGGCGAGGTTCATCTTGGCCATCCGCCAGGTGCGCTCGTTGAGCTCCTGTCCGTAGACGGAGATGTCTGAGCCTTCCATGTTGTGGGCCTCAAGGAACTTCTCCGCCTGGACGAACATGCCGCCGGATCCGCAGCAGGGATCGTAGACGCGACCGCGGTGCGGTTCCAGGACTTCGACGAGAACCCGGACCACGCCCGCCGGGGTGTAGAACTCGCCGCCACGCTTGCCCTCAGCCTTGGCGAACTTCTCCAGGAAGTATTCGTAGACCTCGCCGAGCAGATCACGGGCCTTCGTGGCTCCCTGGCCAGTGAAGCGGGCGGAGTTGAACAGGTCCAGCAGTTCGCCGAGACGGCGCTGGTCCACGTTGTCCCGGTTGTAGATGCGGGGGAGCGTGGCGGCCAGCGACTTGTTGTCGGCCATGATGAGCTCCATGGCTTCATCGATGAGCAGCCCGATGGACTTGGGCGCGGCGCCGTTCATCGCAGGCAGGCCCTTGGCGTTCTCCGCCAGGTAGCTCCAGCGGGCCCGCTCGGAGACCCAGAACACGCCGCGGCCGGTGTATTCGTCCACGTCGTCGATCAGCTGGGCGATCTGCTCCTCGTTGAGCCCATCCGCCTCCAGCTCGGCTTGAATTTGCCCGCGGCGCTCGTCGAACGCGTCCGAGACGTACTTCAGGAATACCAGCCCGAGGATCACGTCCTTGTACTGTGAGGCATCCATAGAGCCGCGCAGTTTGTCCGCGGCCTTCCAGAGCGTGTCCTTGAGTTCCTTCATGGTGGACGGGGCAAGGTCCACCATAGATTTCGGGGGCATTATGCAGTTCCTTCTGTTGGTGCGGCGTTTGGAGATGGTGTCAGGGCGAGGCTTCCGCCCGCTACGCCGTCCGTAAACAGGGTAGCGAGTTCCTCCAACTGGTCGAGGCGCTGGCGGGCCTCGCGTTGTTCGTGTTGCAGCACGGCAAGGGCCTGCGCGAGCGGCTGCCGTTGAGCGTCCGGCGTGCGGCGCAGGCGCCAGTTGCGCCAGGCTTTGTCGGTTGCGGGGAGACTGTTGATGTCAGCGGCCACAACGTCAGGCACCAGGCCACCGGGATCACCGTCGTCGATCCTCAGGATGCGGGCAGGAAAGACGACAACGGCGCCGCCCTCGCTGTCGACCCCCGCGACGGGCCGCGGACTGGTGCAGAAGACGACGTCACCGGGCTCGGTCAGGCGCCCGTTCGGGCAGGTGACCGCGAAGTCCAGAAGGCTGATGAACCTGGGTTGCAGGCTATGGGGATCCAGCAGTTCCTGCCTGCCGAGGACCCTGCTGCCTTCCCTGGGGTTGAAGGTGTTCTCATCCAGCCGGTTGCCATTAACGTAGCGGAGATTTCCGGCTGCGATCAGTTCCTGGACCGATGTGGTGTTTGGTCGGTTGCCTTGTGCACCGGGCTGAACCCCGGGGATCGCCGGCGGTCCGGACTGCCCGGACGACAGGAGCCGGATGAGCTCCTCGATGCGGAGCGCTGCCTCGGCCCCGCCGGCTGCCATCGGACGCCTGTGGGCCGGAGCCTCGACGAGGGAACCCTTGCCCGCTAGCAGGACGCGGGTCTGTACCAGCCGGGCAAACCGGAAGGAATGTGCACGGATGGTGGCGCGGGTACCCATCGAGGCGACGATGTCGCTGATCACGTCTTGCCTGACGTCCGGGGTCAGCGATGTTGTGCTCAGGTTTGCGACCATGGTCCAGCGTTCAGCAATGGGCACCTCCGCATAGGACGGTCCCAGCACCCACAGCGCCTGCGGCTCCCGCGGCTTCGCAGGCAGTAGACCCGCCTGGAGCCTGACTACGGCACGGATCCTGCCGGAGCGCAGGAGGTCCGAGCGGAGCCGGACCGACTCGCCACTGAGTGGGTCGCACAGCAGCCGGGCCGGGGCGATCACCACCGCGCGCTGCGTGTCATCCATCTGAAGCACGGTGTTCTCGATGGCTCCAAGAATTTCCGTGGTGCCAAGTCCTGGATCGCCGGAGGAGGGATACTGTGCCACATGGACAGCCGGCCCGTTGACCGAGAAGGCGCCTTGGGCGTCGATTTCCACGTGTTCGTTGTCGGCCCCGTGCACCATCAGGCGGCGGCGGGCAAGGCGTGACGGGCCACCCTCGTGATCCCCGGTGAGCAGGGTCAGCGGCGAGAACTCGCCGAAC
Organism: Arthrobacter globiformis; assembly: GCF_030818015.1. Taxonomy (NCBI): domain Bacteria; kingdom Bacillati; phylum Actinomycetota; class Actinomycetes; order Micrococcales; family Micrococcaceae; genus Arthrobacter; species Arthrobacter globiformis. The sequence continues at coordinate 45,001 of NZ_JAUSZX010000003.1, read as the reverse complement.
TGCTGGACGATGCGGAGCATCACGTCGCTGCCGCCCGGCGTCGAATCGACAAACGGTGGCGCGCCATCCAGTGTCGATGCCAGTTCCATGGCAGCAGCTGCCACAAGATCCAGCGCAGGGTCCGTCAGAGCTGTGTCTGACTGTTCGCGCAGGCCTTCCCGGAACCTCCCGGACAGAAGCTTCTCGAAAGCAGCCGGCGCGCTGAAGGCACTGTCCGCGAGCCTGTCGGCGAAGCTGGCCCATCCGGGAAGGTCAGAGCCCAAGGCCTCAAGCTCGGAGTAGAGGAAGAGATCATCCGGGTCCGCTTCATCGGCGGCGTCAAGCAGTTCGTCCGTGGTGCTTAGGCTGAGCTCCTGACCGGTGATGACCTTCAAAGCAAGCAACGAGGTCAGGCCGTTGAACATCCGGCGGCCGTCCTGTGCCTCCGCACTGGCTGGTGCCATTATTCTGGCGAAACCTGCGATGTCGTTCCGCGCCTCGGGATTCCTGCCGCGGCCGGTTGCCTCGAGCCAGTCGGTGACATCGCCGGCATCGAACAGCTCGACGCCGTTCACCTGACCCGATGCTGCCGGGAACGGCAGCTGGCTGCCGCTGCTTCGCTTGCGCCACATGGAGACCACAGGTCGCTGGACCCGCGTCAGGGCGGCAACGTCGGAAAGCGTCATGCGCAATGATCCCGTGGATGTGTCCATGCCTGCCCCCAATCGGTCGTGGTCGTTTGCCCAGCTTAGTGGGGTGCCCAGAATTTGCCGTCCAACAGCTGATAAGGGGGGTTATCAGACTTCGCAGCTTGCCTGAACGTCTGTCCGCCCTAAATTCATTTCTGCAGCCAGGAAGGAACCCTTTCGGAGCTGTGGCGGCGGCGGGGAACCACGCATTGGGGGATCGGTATCCCGCCGCCAGTCCTACTTCGATGAGATTTTGGGGAGAAACCATGAAGACCGAAAACAGCAGGCCGGCGGCACGCGGCACGCATCACGGCGGAACAGTCCCGGCTCCGGAGGCTGAGCCGGCCGGAGCGAACGCAGTGCCCCGCAGTCGGCGCCGCGGGAAGCGGGTCCTGGGTGTGCTCGTGGCCGGCGTCCTGTTGGCTGGCGGAACGGCCTTTGGGACGACGCTTCCCGATCCCACGTCCAGCGAGGTGTACCGGGCGGTGGCTGACGCCAAGGCGGGTGCCGAATCAGAGCGGGACTCGCTCCGGTCCGATTACGACTCGCTCAAATCTGACTACGAGACCCTTCAGGGTGGCATCGCCGACAAGGAAGCGAAGGTCCAGGCCCGCGAGACCGAAGTCGGGAAGGCAGAGGCTGCCGTGAAGTCCGCCGAGGCAGCCGTCAAGAAACGCGAAGAAGCCGTCACCGCCGCGGAAAAGCAGAAAGCCGCCAACACGGTGTCCGACGGAACGTGGACGGTGGGCAAGGACATCGGTGCCGGAACCTACCGGGCCACAGCCGACGTCGGATCCAGCTGCTACTGGGGCATCTACGAGACCGGCAGCAACGGCGGCAACATCATGGAAAACGACCTCCCGGGCGGGGGTCGCCCCTCGGTGGCTCTCTCCGCCGGCCAGGACTTCAAGTCCAGCCGGTGCGGCACCTGGAACAGGCAGTAACGCCGCTTGCCCGGCCTCCCCATTCTTTTGATCCATCACCTATGAAAGGCATCCCATGACACACCAGAGTTTCGGACCCATCCCGCCCGCCCCGGCAGTCCCCGTTGCCGCCAAGCGCCCCTACTACAGGAAGAAGCGCTTCGTGATTCCTACAGGGCTTGTCCTGCTGAGCATCGTTCTTGGCTCCTGCGGCGGTGGAGGCAAGTCAGCCACTGACGCGCCGGCGCCTGTGGCCTCCAGCTCGTCATCTCCGGCCGTAGCAGCCCCAATAGAGTCCGCCAAGTCTCAGCCCGCAGAGGCAGCAGCTGCCAACCCCGCGCCCGCCGCAGAGGCGCCCAAGGCACCCGCCGCTCCCACCGTGGGCAAGCCCTTCATTATGGATCTGGGCAACGGCGACGTCGCCAGGATCACGATCCTCTCGGCCGTCCGTAAGACATCTGTGAATACGCAGTTCTCAACGCCTGCCAAGAACGGTTCGTACCTGCTCCTGGACGTGCTCTGGGAGACCTCGTCGGGGGAGACCAGCTCCAATCCGTTCTATTTCTCGGCCAAGGATGCCAATGGCCGCAAGGCCGACCAGAACCTGTTTGTGGACGACCAGCTCGGGTCCGGAAAAATCCTGCCCGGTGACAAGTCCCGCGGCTTCATCGCCTTCGACGTGGCACCCGGACCGGTGACCGTCATGATTTCTGACCCGTTGATGCAGGAAGCCGCGCGGGTGCAGATCCCGGGGTAGCAACAACGCGTCCATAGCTTGCGCATGAAACGGAACTCCAATGAAGCTGCTGCAACGGGAACAACCATTTGATGCTGTCACAGAAGCCCGAGGTTCATTTTCCTAAGCGCTGGTAGGCCCAGCCCTTGCAGACGGGTGCATGCGAAACGGAAGTTGCGTTTACATCTCCCTGAGCAGGGTGTACGGAAAGTTTGAATGTGTAACGCTACATAGCGAAAATTAAGGCAAAGGAAGACCCCCGCACGGCAAAGGGCGTGCGGGGGTCTTCTTGCTTTGGGCCCATCTACCGGTTGGAAGCCTGCATCCATTGTCGATATTTCCAGAAAGGAAGAACCATGAAAGATCAGCTCTCACAGTCCTGCAGTCAGTGGGCGCACCAGAATTTCCTCAGGAGCTCAGCCCTCAATGGGCGTGCATCCACGGTCGCGACAACGTCGATGTGGTCCTTCGGCGCAGTGGCCGGCGAAGTCCAGAACTACCTGGAGTCCGGGCACCTTGTGGCCGATATCCTTCCGGCTTCCCTGGTCCACGACATTATGAATCTTGCCCGGTCGTCGTACGCACGGTTTCCGGAGGGAGATGCCCGCCGTGTCCTCATCGATACATGGAGCGGACTTGCTCACGTGTACGGCACAGCAGGCAGTTCCGCAAACCGGGAGATGGACCGGCTGGAGATGCTGACCGATTGGGCTGAAGCCATCGAAGCATTGCGATACAGCGGTTTCCCGGGGCTTCGCCGGATGGCGGCGGGTTATCAGGCCGAACGCCGCCGCCTGGACCTCACAAAGCTCCGGCACGACCTACATGATTTCAAGTACGTGGGCGCGCTTCTGGATCTGTTGAATCTGTACGAACCGCGACCCAGGCAGACCCGTACCGCCACGGTGCCGAAACAGCGCGGAGTGGAGAACAAGAAGCCAACCGTCTGCCGCTCGGGGCACAATGATGGCGGCCGTGACAGCCGGCACGACCGAATGTCGAAACGCTCGATGGAGACGCTGGCGGACGAGCTCTACGGCAATTGGAGGGACCACTGGCGGAACACGCTGCCTCAGCTTGCCTGAGTCTCGGTGGAAGTGGCTTTCGGCTCGGGATGGCCTGTGTGCGCGCGAGGCCGACGTGGTAGCCGCCGGTCGCCGGCGCGGCACCGGTGAGGTCGGCGATCTGCCCCCCGGCACCGGTCCGGTACCCGACGGACTTGGCTCCCCGGTGGAATGACCGGTTCCGGAGGGCTTTCCAGCCCACCACAGAGGCTCGCTTGCTCCAGCATTTTCGTATTTAGCGTTTTCGTATTTCGTTACGTTTCGTTTTCGTATTCCGTTGGCGGACGAAAGACGATAGAGTGAACGCATGAGTGAGAACATCGTCGAAGAGCGCACCTGTCGGTACCCGGGGTGCCAGCGTCCCGCCATGGCGTCCGAGGGCGGCACCGGCCGGCCTCCGGAATACTGCGACGACCCCTCCCATAACCGGGCCGCAGCCTGGCGGGCACGACAGAGACTCACCGACACCATGCACGCCGCGGAGGCCCGCCCGGTGGATGCCGCACGCCAGAGGGCAAGCGAGATCACTGGGCAGGTGACCGGCATGATCGAGCACCTCGGGCAGCAGCTGACGGCGCTCGTCGACGAACTGCGCACGGTTGGTGACCCCGAGGCCACAGAGGCGCAGATCGAGTCGGTGGCAAGCGAGGCCGCCGAGCAAGTCGCTGGCGCGAATGCGCGGGCCACCCGTGCAGAACAGGCTCAGCGCCGAGCCGAGGCCGAAAGGGACGAGGCGGATGCCGCGGCCGAGGAAGAAACACGGAAGAGCGAAGAACTAGCCGAGAACGTGGCCGTCCTCCAAGCCGAGCTGGAGACCACACGCCAGAGCCATGAGCAGCTTGCCTCAGAGCTCTCCCAGGTTCAGGCCGCTGCCGCGGCCGACCGAGAGCAGGCCCAGGCCGAAGCTGCGGAGCTGCGGGCCGGCATTGAGTCCGCACAGGCGCAGCTGAGGCAGCTCCAACAGGAGCATGATGCCGTGGTGAAACGGGCCGAAGCTGAGGAGCAAGCCCGGGCCGAAGCAGAACGGCGTGCCGGCGCGGCCGAGAGCCGCGCCCAAGCAGAGGCGGAGCGTGGCGATCGCGGCGAAGCGACGATCGAGGAGATGCAGGGCCAGCTGGCCAATGCCCGAGCCGACCTGGACCGCGCCCGTGAGGTGGCAGCCGACCTGCGCGGGAACCTGGCAACGCTGACCGCCGAGCGCGAGGCCGCCAAGGCAAACGTGGAGCTCGAACGCGCCCATGGAGAGCAGCGCGTGAAGGACCTCCACGACACCTACGGCCGCCAAATCGACCAACTGCGCCATGAAGTAGCCCAGGCCCGTCAGGCATCGACCACGGAACGCCGAACCCCCCGCCAGCCAACAGCAGGAGAAGGACAAGACGCGACCCCGTAGTCGGCAGCAGCACGTTTCGCCCGCCCCCTTTGCAGGGGGCGGGCAGCCCGGGCCCTCACCTGAGCAGTAGCCATAGATCGATGGCTGCCCTGGCGGCGGCGATCAGCAGGGCGGCGGCGGAGATCCATACGCCGGCGATCTGCCAGCTGCTGGCTCGCGGTGGCGGTTGTTCGTCCATGGTTCTCCTGTCTTCCGCTCCGTGGGGAGAACCATCGTAGGAGTACGGGTCTGACAAGCGGGGGAGGGTCTCTAAGCCCCGGATCCGGCCGTGCACAGGATCCTCACAGAGGCCACGCCGCCGCAGCTGCTCGCTGTAGATGCGCGGGCGGCGGCCGTCCACAGAAAAGTCACGGCGTGCCGTCAACGCCCGGGCGCGCCGCCGAACCCAGGACAAGGCATTGGGCGACGGGTTACACCCAATGTGGACAGCTTTGAGCTATTCCAGGGGGCTCCACCTGTCCACAATGGGCATAACCAGGCGGAAGCTCGTGCCAATGCTGCCGCTCACCTGTCACTTCGGATAACGATCAGTTTCATTCCCTCAGGCAGTGCAGCCTCCAGCGTGGCCTTAGCATCTTCGTAAGTGTCGCCCTGGGCGGAGATGTGATCGGTGTTGCGGTCCGGCATCTGAATCGTTCCTGTGATTTCCACCGGATAATCCTAGTTGCACGGCTAACCGCAAGCAGCTACACGGCGAATTCCTCGATCCAGCGAATGTACCCATCCCCTTGTGGGTTCAAACATCAGATCTCGGGAGACATTACCCGCGGGCATCTGGCTTATGGGCTGCCTCAGTTGTCAGTGATGGACTCAAGAAGCCAGTCGGTGGAGAGAGGTTCCCGGCGCAGCGTGAAGGTCCGCAGCGCCGAGTTCGAGCCCAGGCTGACCTGGACGCGCCAGTATTCGATATCCACCAGATTCCCGATGCCTACCGGTGCCGTGCGTCTGGTGTCCCACCAGGCGTCCCGGGTGAACCAGTGCTGGGTATCCGTGGCGGGATCGACAATCCAGATCCGTCCGTCGTGCCGGACGGCGAGGGGTTTGCCGGCCGGGTCGGTCCGGACGTGGACATCGTGGGTACGTGTGGCGGCTTCGGGAGTAATGGTCATGGGGCTTTCTTTCGTGCTGCGGTCGTGCGGGTGGCTTTGTGGTTAGGCGGCTTTGACGAGGGGGAGTTCGTCCCAGTGGGTGGTGTAGCGGGGGGAGAGCATGTCGCGTTTCATGGACCAGTCCAGGCCTGTTTTGATGCCGGCGTGGCCCAGGCCGATGGAGCCGCGCCCGTAGCGGCGGGTCACGTCTTCCAGAAGTGTTCCGATGTGGCGTTCCTCGTGCGGGTTTTCGAAAGGCTCGAGCGGGGATTGGTTGCCGGTGGGGCGCAGGTCGGTGACCATGATCCCGGCACGGGCGTATTTGAGGCCTTCCTCGATGGCGGGCAGCAACGCGTGCGCGGCCCGGGTGAGCAGGACCGGGTCCGCGGTCGGCATCGGCAGTGCCACGCACACGGACGGGTAGGAGGCCTGGTGCTGGTTGTAGTGGGAGGTCCCGGCGAACGCGGTGAGGACCTTGGTCTGCAGCCCGTGTTTTCCCAGCCGTGCGCTGGCCTGCTGGCCGTAGACGGAGAGGACCTGCCGGAGCCCGGCCCGGGTGGTGACGGGTGTGGCGAAGGATCGGGAGAAGATCAGCTGGTCCCGGCCGATGCGTTCTTCCTCCATCGGGATGCAGGGTGTGCCCTGCAGTTCCAGGACGGTGCGCATCATGACCACGGAGAACTTGTCCCGGATCGCGACCGGATCCGCGGCGGTGAGGTCCAGGATCGTGTGGATGCCGATGGCGTTCAGGCGTTTGGTCAGCCGTCCGGCGACGCCCCAGATCTCCTCCACGGACAACCGCCCCAGCAGCGCCTGACGCACGGGGGCGGGGACGGAGTCCCAGTGGCACACGCCGTCGAAGGCCGGGTTGTGTTTCGCCCACTTGTTGCACAGCTTCGCCAGAGTCTTCGTGGGGGCGATCCCGACGCAGACCGGCACGCCGACATGCCGGCGGACCGCGGCCTTCATGGCCCGGCCCAGGGCCAGCAGCTCCGCCGGGGAGCCTTTGACTCCGAGGAAGGCCTCGTCGATGCTGTAGACCTCAAGCCAGGCCGAGTACCGGCCCAGCAGCTCCATCACCCGGGCGCTGATGTCCCCGTAGAGTTCGTAGTTGCTCGACAGCGCCACCAGTCCCCACTCCTTGGCCCGCGGGGCGAGTTTGAACCACGGCTCACCCATCGGGATGCCCAGGGCTTTGGCTTCGGGGGAGCGGGTCACCGCGCAGCCGTCGTTGTTGGACAGGACGATGACCGGCTTGCCCTCCAGGGACGGGTCGAACGCCCGCTCGGCCGAGGCATAGAAGCAGTTCACATCCACGTGCGCGATCTGCGGCATCCGCCGCATCACCGCGGGCCTAGACATGGCATTCCTCAGACATGCTTTCAGACATGGTGCAGGCACCTCGTCGCCACGCCCCACACCGTCAGGTCCGACAACGCCGGGACCTGGATGTCCGGGTACGCCGGATTCTCCGCCTGCAGCACCACCCCGGCTGGAGTGATCCGCAAACGCTTGATGGTCAGCTCCCCGTCCAGGACCGCGACCACGACCGAGCCGTCCTGCGGTTCCAGGGCCCGGTTCACGATCAGTTCGTCCCCGTCGCTGATCCCGGCGCCTTCCATCGAGTCCCCGGTCACCCGCACCACATAGGTGCTGGTGATGTCCTTGATCAGGTGCGCATTCAAATCGATGCGGCCGTCAAAGTAGTCCTGGGCCGGTGACGGGTAACCGGCCGCGACCGGCACCGGCGAGACCAGAACCGACAACAACGAGGCGCCCGCATCTATCACACGGGGACCGACAATAACGCCCACAACACACCTTTATTCGAATATATGTTCGATTAATTCAGTGTAGCCGTAGGGGCAGACAAAGGAACGAAGTTGCGCAATTGCATCAGATGCAGGATGCGCGAGCCCGCTGGGCTGAGAAATAGCCCTTTGTGCATTCCCACCCTCTAGGCAGCGTTTGACCTGGCGCCGCAATCCTGCATTTAATGCAGGAAAATTGTGACAGAGGATGGTCTTGTGAGGGTTCGAGGTGGCGCGGTCGGATCTGCTTCTTTGGTGCTGGCCCCTGGGGTGTCGTATCTGGACGAGCCGGAGGCGGTATTTGAGGGCATGCTTGCGGGCTGGGAAGCGCAGCGGCGGGGCGGGCGTGGTCTTCGATCTCAGAGTGTGCGGTCGGGGGTGAAGGTCATCCGTCGGTTTCATGCTTCGTCGGGCGAGTTCCCGTGGGCGTGGTCGGCGGCCGCGTTTGATGAGTGGATGCTGGATCTTGTCTCGGTGAAGGGGTTAGCGCCCTCGACCATTCGGGGCTATCAGAACGTCGTGGCGCAGTTCTGCGACTTCATTTGCTCCCCGCACTATGGCTGGGTTCAGGAGTGCGAGTCGCGGTTCGGGACGCATCCGGTGCAGGTCTGCACGGAGTGGAACACGACCCGGCATCTGCAGGACTATGAGGGCGGGTCGAGGCGCCGGCCGTTGACCCGCCTGGAGTTGCAGGGTCTTTTTGATTACGCGGATGGCCAGGTGGATCTGCGCTTGGAGTCGGGCCGTAAGGGCACGTTCGCCGCTTACCGTGATGCGACGTTGCTGAAGGTCGCATACGCGTGGGGGCTGCGCGCGAACGAAGTCGCTGGTCTGGACGTGACTGACTTTTACCGGAATCCCCAGGCGCCGGAGTTTGGTGCTTATGGGATGGTGTTGGTCCGGAACGGCAAGGCCTCCCGGGGCGGTCCGGCGAAGCGCCGTTCGGTGGTGACCTTGCATGGGTGGGCGGTGGAGGCGGTGAAGGACTATGTGGAGAATGTCTGGCCGTTGATCCGGGCTGAGTCGTCGAATGCGTTGTGGGTGACGGAGCGTGGTGCCCGGGTCAGCCCAGTCCAGATAAGCCGGCGGTTCAAGGAGTATCGGGACGAGCTGGGCCTGGACACGGCGTTGTCGCTGCACGCACTGCGGCACAGCTACGTTACTCACTTGACCGAGGACGGCGTGGACCCACTGTTCATCCAGCGGCAGGTTGGGCACGCGTTCGGGTCGACCACGGCGATCTACACTTCCGTGAGCGGTGAATTCGCGAACACGATGATGCGCAAGGCAATTTCGGGTCTGCTGCAGGCTGGGGTAACAGAGGGGCGGAAATGAAGATCCTGGATTATGAGTGGCGGTTGCGTGAAATCATGGCCACCCGCGGGCTTTTCAGCACGACAAAGCTGATCCCGCTCCTGAACGAGCGGGGTGTCCACCTCTCGGCCAGCCAGGTCTACCGGCTGGCCGCGGAGAAGCCCGAGCGGCTCAATCTTCAAGTCCTGGTCGCCCTGATGGACGCGCTGGATTGCACGGCCGATGAGCTGATCGGCAAGGTATCCATCCCGACGGCCCGCGGCCGTGCCACCGGCACCGGAACCGATGACGATCTCGGCGGACCGGGCGGACTGGAAACCCTGAGGGGAAAGGGCCATCGTCCCAAGCGGGCAGGCATTCTGCCCCCGGACAACGGGTAGATGGGCCAGGACCGGGCCTGCCTGGAATGCACCGCCCCTACGCCGGCCGGGATTGTGATCCTCGACCAGGTTGTTTGCCGGGACTGCTGGGATGTTCTGCTGCGCACGGCCACCTCGACGCTTGGCGACAGGGTCATGGAACTGCTTGGCCCAAGACACCGGATTCACCCGATAGCGGCCTCGCGGGCGGTTGCGGCCGCGCTGCCTACGGCAGGGGACCGGTTGCGGGTGCTGGTCGAGCTCCGCGTCCGCGGCCTGGGACCTCACCGATCTTCCGGGAAGCGCAGTCCTGGACTTCTGGCTCTCATTTCGGAGCTGCGGGCCGAGGGGGTGCCGGGCACGCTACTTGGCCAACCTCGGCTTTCCACCGGCTCGGAGGGCGGGTGCGCCCAATGCGGCAAGGACAGGTCCATGGGGGGCCGACAGAATGGCGACTTGCTCTGCACGTGGTGCTGGCGCACCCACCCCGATGTCCTTGCGCCCTGCATCCGTTGTGACGACACGCATTACCTGAGCAGGGACGGTCTTTGCCAGGGCTGCCGCAGCCGGGACAAAGTAGACGCACTGTTCAGCGCCGAGCGGCTGGCGACGAGACCGGAACTCACCGGCATCAGGGACGCCTTGCTGGCCGCCGATGGCACCTATCTCTACAAACTCATGAAGAAGACCTCGTCCTCGTGGAAGGTCCTGCACCTGCTTGTTGCCGGCAACGAACCGATCACCCATGACGCGGTGGACGCCGCCAGCCGCCCGGGGACGTCACTGTTGCGGTCCTTCCTCGTTGCGACCGGCGTCCTGCCGGAACGGAACGAACGCCTCGTCGCCTTCGAAGCCTGGATCGATCGAACCGCCCTCAACATCATCGACGAGGCGGACCGGCGCACCTTCCTGGGATTCGCGCGCTGGCGGCACCTTCACCGCGCCCGCCAGCACATCACCCTCACATGCGCTCAAGCAGCCGGCCACCGCCGCCAGCTCAGCTACGTTCGCAATTTCCTCTCCACGCTCCATGTCCAGGGAATGACCATGTCCACGGCAGGGCAGGCAGCAGTGGATGCCTGGCTCGCCGGCGGCCCACCCGAACGCGCCTGCGTCAGGGCCTTCGTGCAATGGTGCAGAGCCAACGGGACCAATCAAAACCTCACCGTCACCAGCCCCCGGCCCAACCCGCTTCCGGCGGTTCTCCTCCTGCCGGAACGCCAGCATCATGCCCTCCTGGCCAAGGTCCTGGACCCCGACCAGGACCTTGATCCTGCCCTAAGGCTGGCCGCATCCCTGGTCCTTCTCTACGGCATCAGGAACCACGAACTCGCGGCCCTGCCACTGGCCAACATCATCGCCATGGCCGAAGGCGTCTGGATCCGGTTCGGACCCGAACCCCTCCACCTGCCCGCCACACTGGCAGGGTATGCCCGCGAAGCGGTCAACGAACGCACCGTCACACGCCTGGGACGCACGACCGAAGACCACCAATGGCTCTTCCCCGGACTGTTCCCTAACCAGCCCATCGACCCCACAACCCTCTCCAGCCGACTGACGGCCCTGGGCGTCAAACCCGAAAAGACTCGGAGCACCGCAATGGGGCAACTCGCCCAACAGCTTCCGCCCGCGATCCTTGCCCGCCTCACCGGAATCAAAGCCTCAACGGCGGTCCGCTGGAGCGCCGCGGTCGCGGCAAGCTACGCCCGGAACATGCCATCGTCACTGGAACCCTCCACCCCGTTCCAGTGACGATCCAACGGAGGAACCCGCTGCGGGACAGCCCGGGCGAAGCGAACTGTCCTTACCTTGATGCCGTGAAGCATCAGGTGGCAGGCCGAAGCGCGGATACGACTGCAACAATTTTTGGGCCATAACGCCGGTCCATCTTTTGCTGGATCCTTCCGTCGTCATAAATGACCGTCAAAAAGACATAGCCGTTATCGACCAGTGCAGAAAGCACTGTCCGATCACCGGATCCTGACAGATCGTTGCTAATTTTCCTCAATTGATCCGGCGTCCCAGCGCCTCGATGTACCGCATCCCGACGTGCGTCGCGTGGCCATTGAGCAAATTCATTGCGTCCGAGGTGCCGTGGAGGTGTCTGCCCCAGGGTGAAGGTTTTGCCGTCCCACGTCCCCTCCACCAGGTAATCTCCATGCGTTACGGACCCTACAGTTTCCGACCCATTGACCGAGTCCCAGTTCCAGCCGCGGAGGACGGGGCCGCTGCACCTTGGTGGGTCGGACGCCGCAATGTTGCCCAAACAGAACACGGGCTCTGCAGGTCGCCGTTGAAGCACCGTTCCTTGGCCCATGAGTTCCCCGGGGACTGAGGACTTCGTCGCGCTGTCACTGACGGTAGGACGGTCGCCTGATTGCGCGGTGGCGGTACAGCCAGCAAGCACGACGGCGAGGCCGCCGATTAACGCGCTTCGGGCAATTCCGCGTCTCCTCATGCCTAAAGTATCGCTCTCGTGTTCCTGTGGAACCACGGGAGATTACGGATCAACCCGCAGAACCTACCCGCTTGATTCGGGCGCCTCAGTCCCATGAGAGGGCGGCTTCGCGGGCCTTGTGAGGAACCTCTACTGAGACGATCCCATGCCTACTTGAGCTTCTTGACTCGGTCCATCATTGCAAGAGTCAAAGGAACCGCGACCACTGCGGTTACTGCAGTGGTCGCAACTGGCGGTCAACCGAACGCCTTGCCAATTAACGCGCCGGAAATTGAAATGGCAACAAAGATGAGGATCGCACCCACAATGAGACTCAGACGGTGCTTCCTCAAATCAGCCATACCGCGACACTAGCGGAGCGCGCAGAAGCAACGAACGGGCACCCGGGTTTCATTGGGGGAAGCCCCGGTCTCGTTTCAGTTCCAGCGGGGGAGGCTCAGTAGCGTCTCGGGCGAATCTTCTACCAACGACGATCTGGAACTGACGACTATTCGTCCAAAAGCTATTGCGCAAGCTACCGATACATCCTCTTTCCCAGCCGAGCAAAGAAGCGAACGGGCTGCACGCCAATGGGGACAGCTTTGAGCTGTGCGGAGGGCTCCACCTGGCCCCAGTGGGCACAACCCGTCCATCGCGACTTGCAGGGGTTACCTGTCCTTGATCTGCGGCGGGAGTTCCACGTCGGCGGGATCCAGCTCTGGTCTGGCCCGCACAAAAGACAGAGGATGCCGGAACGATCTGCCGGACCATGCGACGTCGGCCGCGACTTCGACCACGAGCGCTTCGACCAGCGTCAGGTGCACCGGGCCTTTGTCCTTGCTGAATCTGTTCAGCGAGGTTTCGCTGATCTCTTCGGGCCACGGATGCCCGGGCAGCGCCGGGCGGAGCTGGCGGCCCAGCTCGCGCCCTGCACGTGCTGAAAGGACTGTAGAGCGGCCGACGATCCGCAGCTGCCCATCAATGGGCAAGCCCGCGATGATCGCGTGGGGCTGCGTCAACGGCCCAATGACGGCGGCGCACACGACGTCCAGAACGTTCTTGTGCTTCAACTTCAACCAGGAGCGCGAGGCGTCATATGTCTGCGATCCTCCCTTGAAGACCAACCCTTCAATCCCGGTGGCTGGAAGATCCCGTAGCCAGGTCTTTGCCAGTTCCGGGTCTGTGGTGGTGGGGGAGAGGGCCAGCGGGGCCGCCCATTCCCGGGCCAATTCTTCGAGCAGCTGCCGGCGACCGGCGAACGGGACACCGCGGACGTCCTGCCCGGCGACGGCCAGAACATCGAAGGCCGCGAACGTGGCCGGGAACAACTTCACCAGCGCCGGCAGAGCCGCCCTGGACGTGACCATCCGACGCTGCAGCGCCTCGAAGTCCAGCCGATCCCTGTTCCATATGACGGCTTCGCCGTCGAGGACGACACCGGGCGGGACCTGAGCCCCGAGGGCTGCGGCCAAGTCAGGCAGGACCCGTGTGAGCTCTTTGCCCTGCCGGGACCAGAGCGTCACCCCGTCGAAATTTATGAGGGCGATCGTCCGGTACCCGTCCCATTTGGGTTCTGAATACATCACGCCTGGCAGCGCATCGGGTCCCGGGAATGTCTTGACGAGTTTCGCCAGGGCAACAGCAACCGGTGGTTGCAGAGCCGGCGGGATGGACTCGCTCATGGGCCCAGCCTAAAGGACGGGCCGTTTCTAGCGCTGCGGGCTGTCCTGGATGCCCTCGGCGGTGTACTTCTGGGTGCGCTTTATGGTCTCCGCCATGGCCCGTACGGACTGCGGGTCGTCCTGCCAGCGGTTGCCGTCCCGCGTGCAGGCATGGAACGACACCCCTGCTTCCTTGGCCGCCTGCTGCAGTTCGGCCCACGCCGCTTCCAGGTCTGCCCAGCTGTGCGGGCGTCAGCGGCTCGCGTTCCGTGGCCACCACGACGGCGGAGGGCTCCGCTGCGGCCGGTGCCCGGCGCCGGGTGAAGAAGCTTCGCAGTCCCACAGTCCATCTCTCCTTCTGACAAAGAATGTCCCGCCTGGGATTGGGGGAACCAGGCGGGACACTCCCACCGTACCAACCCAGTCTGACAAGTCCCAGGGCAAAGGCAGGCTCGCAGGGCTCGCGCTGGTTTCCGCTGCGCTTCAACCAGTGAATGGGCGTCCGCTTCGCGGCCGGCTGTTGGGTCCAGGGCGCGCCGTCGCAGAGCTCCGGACCCCCTGGCCCTGTTTGTCTACGACGTTTTCTGGTTGCTGTCCTTCGGATTCTAGGCGTCCGCTCCACCCCGTCTAGCCCCTCCTTCGTCGGGGCCTGCGGCGCAGGAATTTCCCTACGGCGCTCCTTCGTCGCTGATTTCCTTCGGGAATTTCCCGCCCCTTGCCCTGCGGGTAGACAGGGCTCCGTCGGCCGCCGAGCAAGCAAGCTTGCCAGCAACCAAAAAACAACAGGGGAGAGGGGACGCTGGCCGGTCACCTGATCCGCCCCACTCACCCCAACTTCTCGGCAAGAAGGAGCAACACCATGAACGCAATCACCATCAAGACGGTGACCACCGTGGACACCGGCGAAACGATCGACGGGGTTACCGTGCTGGGCGACAAGGGTCCAGATGGTTGTGGAAATGGGTGAAGCCACGATCAACGGTGAGACCACAGATGGCTGGCTAAGGGCCGTGGCCGTGGAGGCGGTCCCGTAGCGTCTTTCCGAACAGTTTCGAACATCGACACCTGACGTCACGCGGACTTGAACCGCGAGGCTACCGACTCACGCATTCTCGCCACATCAACGTCGCCGGCTGTCTGCTCTTTAAGCACTTTGGCTAAGCGTTTCGGCCAGAGCACATGAACGCCCCGTGTCGAGAACGCGCCCCCGATCAGGGGCCAGTCTGCTTCGATGAAGCACAACGCCCCGGTGACCGGAACATCCCCAACCATGTCTCGCACGACATGGACCTGTTTGAGCACCCCATCGACCAGTTTCGTGCAATCACGCCGGCCAACGACGAGCTTCTCGACCCGGGTGCGAAGGATGCCACCCTCGATCTTCAGTTCAGGCCGTCCCTTGTACCGCTTGGCATCAATCACCCAGATTCCACCGGGAGTGATGGCGATATGGTCGATGTTGGCCTTCGAGCCGGGGATGCGTCGGTCGTGGAGGACAGCCAGGCCATCGGCGGCCAGGGCATTTAGCCGAGCGCCGAGGCGTTCCTCACCGAGCGCGCCTCGATCCCAGGACTTGGTGTGCTGCCGCTCGTCAGAGAGGGTGACTGCGAGGCCACCGAAGGGACCCCACTTCTCGCGGAGCTTTTCCTCGTCCTTCGTCTTGCGGCGCTCATATTCGCGTCGGGCGGACGACCCGGCTACTCCGGACTCAGTGGACAACGATTCATCACAAGGTGGTTCCAGGTCGGGAGACGTGGTTTGCGTAGTCTCGGTGGCACACTCCAAGCAGCGGACGGTCTTCGTCTCGCTCTCGTAGATCGCTTCTGTCCCGGCCGGAAGAGAGGCAGCGCACAGCCGACACGCTCCGGCGTATCGGAGCCTCATCTGCTTCATGAGGATGCGGGGTGGAACATCGGCGCGGATCCATCGGCGTTTGCCATGGCTCAATCCTCACCCACGGCATGAGCTTTTCGGGACGTGTCGCGCGTACGGCATGCCAAAGACCTCGCGAACTGTCCGGGTGAAGGATTCCCTGCCGTGCATAGCGCCACGCGGGCCTATGGAACCTGGTGGTGATTGTCGCCGCCCCGCAGCTTGTGGTTGTCGCCGCCCTTGACCCGCTGGAAGACCCCGAGCCGATTGAGAAGCCGGCCGGCCTCCCAGGGTTCCGTGCCCGGCCTGGTTGGTCCTGTGCGTGGGTGGATTTCGTCCCGGCTGAAAAGAACCTGGCCACAGCCGGAGGTGCGCCGGCGGCCGGCGTCAAGGTCCATGGGGAAGGTGCCCGCTGGCGACGGTCGTGATTCCAGGCTGTGCACATCCGCCGGCCGCTGGCGGTGACGGTCAAGCAGGTGGTGACCTGGCGGTTGTGTGCATCCGGTCAGGTGGGTCCCGTCGTCCACCTGTGTGCGGGAAAAGCCCGAAGGAATATTGCTTTTGCCGTGCCCAGGTGGGCGAGGGGCAAGTCTAGTCAGCCCCGGTGACCGCATCAGGAGAGGACGGGGATCCTTCGTCCGAGGTGCGGGCGGTTGCCGGTTTCCGGCAGCGCGCTGCGGCGCCGGATTCAAGCCCGAGCTTCTTCAGTTCCTCGGGGCTCCACCCGTCCTTGGTGGCGCGGACGTAGGCGCGCTTGTCTTCGCGTTCGGCGTCGGCGAGCTGCTCGCGCAGCTCGGTGATCCGCTGTCGGGTCTTGACCAGGTTGGTGACGGACTCGATGCGCGAATCCAGGAGGGCACGTGCCTGGTTGCGTGTCTGTTCGATATCGATGGTTGGCATGCACCCACCGTAACCATAGGCGTAGTGGGTTTCCGGGCAGCGACGCGCAGCGGCGTGCAGATTCGCTGACCGGGCTACGCCAGAGGGCCGGAGGAAGGGCTGGAACCGTCTTCGGCCCGAGGAACCGTCTTCGGCCCGAGCAAGCTATACATTTACACGGGTGTAAATGGGCGTGTCCTGCACCGTCCTGCCGTCCCTGCTTGGCACACTTGCTTTCGTGGTCCCCGGTTCCGGGGTCGCTGCGCTGGGCAGTTGAGGCGATTGGGGGAGTGCGTGACCGAAGAGAGCGTGCCGCGTTCCCGCATCTCCAAGCGGCGCCGGGAGAACAAGCCGGCCGGGTCGAAGAAACGCCGTGACCTATGGGTCACTGCCGAGGAGGAAGCCGCCCTCGTTGCCCGCGCTGCCAGGGAGAAGGTCACTGTCCCGAACCTGCTCATCACAGCCGCCCTTTCGGAGGGGTCGGAGACGCCGACGGAGCGGAAGGCGGCGATGGCTGAACTCATGGCCATTCATACGTTGTTGGCGCGGGTGTCGAACAACGTGAACCAGATCGCCCGGCACGCCAATGCCGGGGACGAATTCCCCCAGGACGCGAAGGCTGCACTGGCGTACGTGCGCGAGGTCGCGATGCGGATCGACCGGACGATCGAGGGGCTGATGTAGGGATGATTCCAAACATCACCCGCGGGTCCCGGATGTCCGGGCTGCTGCTCTACCTCGCCTCCACCGACACGGACAAAACGAAGAACGCCCACACTGACCCCCACCTTGTGGCTGGCGACGCGGCGATCATGGCCTGGTACGACGACGGGGTCCTGGACCGCGACGACGCCATGGCCATTGCCAAGCATTTGGACCAGCCCCGCAAGGCGTTCGGCATCGAGGTGCTGCAGAAGGATTTCCGCTGGGACCCCGTCAAGAAAATGCGGGTCGCGAACGGCCACAAGCACGCCGATGTGTGGCACTGCTCCCTGAGTCTCCGCGCCGAAGAAGGAGCCCTGACGGATCAGCAGTGGGGCGACATCGCGAACGACTTCGTCGACGCCATGGGGTTCACCGCGGCCAGCGGAAAAGCGCAGTGCCGGTGGGTAGCGATCAACCACGGCACCAGTGAGAACGGCAACCACCACATCCACATCGCCGTGTCCCTCGTGCGCGAAGACGGCACCAAAGCCTCCACGCACGGCGACTACAAACGAGCACAACAGACCTGCCGCGAGCTGGAAACCAAGTACGGGCTCGAAGAGCTTGCCAGTGTGCACGCCACCCGCGGCTACGACCGGGCCGAGAAGGCCACCGCTGTCCGCGACGACCGCGAAATGCATCGTGCCTCCCTGGCCAGGAAGGTGCGCGCCAGCGCCAGCGCGTCAGCAACTGAAGCAGAGTTCGTTCGACGTGCCCGCGACACCGGGCTATTGGTCCGGCCGCGCTACGCGAAGAACACCACCGACGTCATCGTTGGCTACTCTGTCGCAGAGCGCCCCAAAGCAGGAAAGCGTCCCATTTGGTTCGGCGGCGGCACCCTCGCGTCCGATCTGAAGCTCGGTGCATTGCGTGAGGAATGGATGGACTCACCGCACCTCGCTACCGAGGCCGCAGCGGAATGGAACGCGGCCGCGCGCAACAAGCGCAAGGTCTCCAAGACCGGTCCCGAGAACGCGACCCCTTCAGCTGCTGTGTGGGTGGAATACACCCGAAACGCCACAGCACTGGCCGACCAGCTGCGCACCATTCCGCGTGACGATCACGCAACCTGGGCGAAAGCAGCGCGTGAAGTTTCCGGTGCCTTTGCAGCCTGGTCATACCGGCTGGAGGCTACGCCAGGTCCGCTGGCGGCCACAGCTGCCGAACTGTCCCGCACAGCCCAACTCCGGGCTCCCCGGCAGCACGGCAAACCCGTCGCGCTGCCATCCATTGCCGGCACTGCCATGTTGTTCATGGCAGTGTCGAGCAAGAACAAAACAGCCGCTCAAACAGCACTCATGGTGCAGCTGATCAACACCGCCTTCGCGGTGTACGAAATGCACGCCCAGTCCGGCCGTGCCCGGGAAGCCCAACGCATCCGATCAGTGGTCGAAAACCAGCTGGCCCCCTTCACTGCGACGATGCCCAAGGCCGTCCTTGTAGGAGCAGAGCAACAACCGGCCGAAGCGGCTGCGGTGCCGCCGAGGGCAGTTGATATTGCCCGCCGCGGCATGGCCCCGATCCGTCCCGGTTCGGTGGTTCCCACGACACCGACACCCGCAATACCAGCGAAGACCTATCAGCCCAGCCGCGACACCGGGCCGGGACTCGACCGATAAGAATCACACCACTAGTGCAAGGGGAACACCATGAGTGAATCAGACGGCATCGACGACTTTTTCGACAACGGAATGCGGCAATCCCTGATGATCGCCTCACGCATCGCAGAGACGCTGGCCCGCCGCCGGCAGGAAGCCCAGCGACAGCAGGAACACCTGGACTCCCAGGCGGCGCACGAAGCACAGACGCGCCTTACAGCTGAGCGGAGTTCAGCCCTCGCTGGCCTCGCACCCGTACAGAAGGATGAGTGGTGGAACAAAGCACAGCCGGCCGACATCGCCGCGGCACACGCCGTCGCTGAAGGCTGGAAAGACCACGACCCTGCCGCCCTTGAAGCCTCCGCGAAGATCCGCGAAGAAGTCCTCGCTCGGTACGGTATCGACACACACGACGTCGGTACGGACGCCGCCTACCTTGAATCGGGAATCGCGACTATCGAAACCGAAAAGGCCCGGCTGGATGAGCTGGCACGCAGCCAGGAAGAAACACGGAAAGCCGCTGTCGAACACGAGAAGGCTATGCAGCTGATCGCGGCGGCGCAGGCAGAAGAACTTCGAGCCCAGGCGGCGAAGCTGGCACCTGAAATGGAGCGCCACCAGATACCCGTGGAGTACTTGGCAAACCCCGAACTGGCACAGGCCCTGCAGCGCGCGCATAATGCGAAAACGCCCAAAGCTGCTGCAGCTGCAGACGCTGACATCAAAGAGCGGCTGTTCCTGATTGGCGAGGACGGCATCAACGGCCCCGACATTGAGCAGCTGCGCAAAGAAACCACCGCGACCATCAACGGTGCCGGCGAATCCCACTTCAATGATCCCCAGTTCGTGAAAGCAGCCAAGGAGATGCACGATGCCAAGCTCCTGGCCGAAGGCGGCTTCCCAGGCTCTCAATTTGCATCAACGGAACAACGGTATGAACGGGCCGAGAAGGATCTCTTCGCCCGCCTTGAAGGCGTCGGCCGTGAGATCGAAAACCGCGTCACAGGCAACGACAGCAGCCAACTTAAAGACCAGGCACTCAAACCAGAAACCGCATCAGCTGCCGGCTACGGGTCAGCTGAACACCACGCAAAATTCGCGGAGTCCCTGGAAGGCACCGGCGCCAATGAAGCCCAGATCCGCGGGCGGCTCACTGCGGCACGCAGCGAAGGCACTCACCCCAGCGCGGCAGTCACCACGGGCAAGGGTGCTGCTAAGGCAAGAAAGTCCCGTGCAGGTGCTGCAGTGGGCGCTGAGCGCGGCAAAGGTGGGCTGTCCCGATAGTGGAGCCAGCAAGATCAGCCCCAGTACAACGCTGGGGCTGATCTTCTCGCCGGTTGGATTGCTCCACCAGGAGGCCTGCCAGCCCAACGCTGGCAGGCCTCCCACGGTCACCTCGCGGTTCACCCAGGTCACCGGGACACGTAAGTGGACTCATGAGCGAATCGGGCCATTTCACATCTTTGCTTAACTGCTTTTAGAAACTCCGAGAAGGAACGAAACACATTGAATGAGCTCGTCACTCTAATTGGCGTTCTGATCGGCACGGGCGGACTTGCCTCGCTGCTCAGCGGGGCATCTGCACTGCAACGAACCGGGCGGTTACAGCGCAAGATTCGAGTACTGCATGATTCATCGGCGCTGTTCGAACCTGGAGGCCAGGTGGCAGCCGCATTGGAAGCGGCCAAAGCTCTTACAGCTCTCGACCTCGCCGCCTCAACCCTGATGAAGAGTCGCGTCATAGGACGCATTACCTTTGGGATCGCTGTTTTGGCCTTGACCGGGGGTTACACCATCTGGATCGGAATGGGTGGGGACAGCCCTCTATTGCTTGCGCCGTCCACCTATAAGGACGCGCCCTTGGTTGGTCTGGGGACGGCGGCAGTCGCAGTCGCAGAACTCTTCTGGCTGATCCGGACGTATCTTGCCGGTGACTTGCAGGCCAGAGAGCAGATCATCCGCACTTTGCGTACGGTCTCGCAGCCAACCGATCACCTCGCCATCCTCGACTCCGTGCGCCCCGAGTTTTTCTCCGATACCCCTGCAGTGGAATCCTCCACTTATAAGCAAGCGCTAATGAATGTCGAGGAGTGATTCGCCGCGGCAGGGCGATCGCCAGAATCCGCCCCAGAGAGCCTTATGTCTCTACACGCAGTCGGGTGCGTAGTTCGCCCTGCCTGACTCGTCCGGCAGGCAGTCGGCCTGTTTTTGGGTGGCTCGCTCAGATGCTATCGATATCTATCGATGTGTAGCATTTTGCTAGACTTCCTTATATTTCTGTAGATCTCCTTAGAGATGAGGCTCGCTTGGATCCGGTATTGAATCCTTACTCGCCTGGTGCCGGCCGGAAACCTGCGGCTCTTGTCGGCAGGGAGCAGCCCCGCAGGGATTGGCAGATTGCGATTGACCGGGTTGAGGCCGGCAGAACGGCTCAGCCTGTCGTCCTGTACGGGTTGAGGGGAGTGGGTAAGACGGTCTTGCTCTCTGACTTCCGACGGTCCGCGGCCGAGCGGGGCTGGCTGGTGGCCCAGGTCGAGGCAGGCGCCGGCAAGTCATTGCGCGAAGCGTTGGGCGAAGCGCTGCACGCGCCACTTGCCGATCTCGCGCGTCCGTCCGCGGGGCGGCGCCTCCTGAAGGCGCTGAAGACTGCGGTCAGCTTCAAAGCCTCCTATGACCAGGACGGAACGTGGAACTTCGGCCTTGACCTGTCAGGGGCCTCGGGCGGGGGAGCGGATACGGGTGTCCTCGAAACCGACCTCCGTAAACTCATCCACGACCTGGCCCTGGCTGCAGAAGAAGAGAACGTGGGCCTGGCGATCCTGGTCGATGAAGCGCAGGACCTTGATCAGGCCGAGCTCGTGGCGCTCTGCGCGATCGCCCATGCCGCCGCACAGGACGACTGGCGGGTCCTTTTTGCGTTTGCCGGCCTGCCGAGCCTGCCCCGGGTCCTCGCCGAAGCGAAGTCCTATGCCGAACGGTTCAATTACGAAAAGATCGAGGAACTCCGCGGAACCATCGCGTCCGAGGCGCTCACGAAACCAGCGGGCGAGGACGGGGTCGAGTGGGACGAATCCGCCGTCGCGCTGATAGTCGGCGAAAGCGCTGGCTACCCGTACTTCCTGCAGCAGTTCGGGCAAGACACCTGGAACGCCGCGACCGGGGCGAACATCACGTACGACGATGCCCGGGTCGGTGCGGCCAATGGCCGGGCGGCCCTGGACAGCGGGTTCTTCCGGGCCCGCTGGGACCGGGCCACCAGGGCCGAGCAGAACTATCTCAGGGCCATGGCTGAAGACGGTGACAAGGGAAGCTCATCGGGCGAAATCGCAGCCCGGCTGGGACGCGGTCCAGCCAGCTTCGGCCCGATCCGCGCGAATCTGATCGCCAAAGGCCTTGTCTACGCTCCCGAACACGGAGTCATCGCCTTTACCGTCCCAGGAATGGCGGCTTTCATCAAACGCCAACCGAGGTAGGACGCGTGCAGGCGGCTCCAAAGCAGACGCCACGTTGTCTGCCCGAACGTACGTTCTGACCCTTATGGAGAGTGCCGGCGCCATCGCCGCTGAAGGCAAACCCGTATTGACGCGCCGCCTCGACACAGCCAGTTAAATTCCGAGCGACGTAAAAACGGGCCTCCGCATTGCACCTCAATCAGGACGAGGGCTACGCTAGGATAGCGGGCAAGTATGTCGTAACATACTGTCAGCTTTACATAATCATGGTTATCGGCGTTCGGAATCATGCAGAAGTGCCCGGGTAAATAAAGGTTTGCGGTGGCCCTGCGGATCTGTTCGGTCTCGCAGGTCGCGACACAGCATGATGCAGGACGCGCAGTCTTCTCTTTGTGCAGTGTTGGGACGAGTTTGGGCAGCACGGCTGCCAGCAGCTTTCGCCGGCGGCGGCCCGCAGTACCGCCAGCAGAACACCAGGGGGCTGCAGATCCGCGCCGTATGTGGGAGCCCGGCCGGGCCTCACAGGTTTGGGCATCGGAGGGGCAAGGGCATGCCGCAGCACCGCCCGGGCATAGTCCCGGTGCCAGCCGGTCAGCTCCACGACCTCGTCCAGGATCCTTCCCTTCCGGACCTTGTCACCGGCCCGATAGGACCTCGCCAGCTGCTTCGTCACGGCCTTGCGCTCAGCCATCGTCAATCCCATCCACCCGGCCTAACCCGCACCGCCCACCCCGGCAACCGCCGACCCAGCCGGAGGATTATTAATGAGGCAACGTATCCCCCTTCCCGGAGCTTCTTACGACTCAACGCGCCCTCTGGCGCTTGAGTGAAGACCGGCGTAGCGTCAATCGGAACCATGAAGGCGGCGGCCGGCGCTCTGACTAAACATCGGGACTGCGTTTCGGGTCAATTCTTGGAGGAGCCGAGGATGGCTGGATGGAATGCTGACACGGCGGCGGGGCCCTTAGGTTCCGGGACGGTCACCTTGGTCGAGGGCACGTCCTTCTGCATTTCCTTGCCAAACGGTGACATCCATCCCGACAATCCGCACGGGGCTTTCTTTGAGGACACGCGCTTCCTGTCGCGTTGGAGTCTGACCATTAATGGCCAGCCATTGGAGCCGTTGGCAGCGGAGACGAAGCAGCCGTACCGTGCTCTATTTGCCAGCCGCGTCACCCGATCGGACGGCTACGCGGACAGCCCGTTAATCGTGGAGCGGCTGCGCGAAGTGGCGGCAGGGATCTTGGAGCAGATCACGATTCGGAACTATGGCCTGAATCCTGCAAAATGCCTTGTTTCCCTGAGAATTGAGTCCGACTTCGCGGATCTTTTCGAGGTCAAGGAGGCCCGGATTCCGCGGCGATGGGAGGAAACTCGGCAAGCGGACGGTGATTCGTTGATCATCCGGGCTCTCTGGCAGAACGCCCGGAAGGGTGTCATCGTCAAGACCGAGGGGGCTGACGTCACCCCTGAGACCCTGACTTACCGGACGGTTGTCGCGCCCCAGGACCAATGGACCACGGAGCTTCGCGTGGTGCCCCTCGTGGAAGGAATCGACCCTGACGCGCTGTTTGTCCATCCGAACGCCGGTGAACTGTCTCGGAGTGACCGGCGCCGGCAGGAGTGGGTGGCCAAGATACCGGTGCTGCAGATGGGAAACCGGTCCATCGAACGGACGTTGCGCCGCAGCTACGACGATCTGGGTGCCCTTCGGATTGAGGACCCCGACCACCCTGAACGTGTCGTGGTGGCCGCCGGGGCGCCCTGGTTCATGACCCTGTTCGGCAGGGACTCGCTGTTGGCTTCGTCAATGGCGCTGCCGGTAGACCCCTCCCTGGCCTTAGGTACGCTGCAGACGCTAGCGGATCGACAGGGAAGAGTGGTGGATCCGACAAGCGAAGAGGAACCGGGCAAGATCCTGCACGAGGTCAGGCTTGACGTCTCCAGCGGGCTTTCCTTAGGCGGCAAGTCCGCGTATTACGGCAGCGTCGACGCGACGCCGCTGTTCGTGCTGGTACTCGGAATGGTCAGCCGATGGGGCTTCGCCAGGGACACCATCGCCGCACTGCTGCCCCATGCCGACCGGGCGCTGGACTGGATCAGGGATTACGGCGACAAGGACGGCGACGGGTTCGTCGAGTATCAGCGGCTCAACGACCAGGGGCTGATCAATCAGGGCTGGAAGGACTCCTGGGACGGTATTAACTTCGCAGACGGCACGCTGGCCGAACCCCCTATTGCGCTATGCGAGGTGCAAGCCTACGTCTACACGGCCTATCAGGCGCGCGCCTGGATGGCCTACGACGCCGGCGAGACAGCTCTTGGGAATGAACTCGCCGAGCTTGCGGCGCAGCTGAAGAAACGGTTCAACGAGCAGTTCTGGCTGCCCGAGCGCGGGTACTATGCCGTCGCCCTCGATGGCCGGAAGCGGCCGGTCGACGCGTGCGCCTCCAATATGGGTCACTGCCTATGGCTCGGCCTCGTGGACGAGGATAAAGCCCCGCAGGTGGCCGAACGTCTGATGTCCCCGGAAATGTTCAGCGGCTGGGGCGTGCGTACCCTGGCCAGCGACATGCGTGCCTACAACCCCGCCAGCTACCACAACGGCTCAGTTTGGCCGCATGACAATGCCATCATCGCGACCGGCCTGCTCCGGTACGGTTTCGTGGCGGAGGCACAGCGGATCTCCACGGCTCTACTCGAAGCAGCCGAGTACTCGGGCGGCAGGCTCCCGGAGCTTTTTTGCGGCTTCAGTCGGGAACAGTTCACCGTACCCGTCCCCTATCCGACGGCGTGCTCCCCACAGGCTTGGGCAGCGACCACGCCGATCCGGCTCGTGACGAACCTCATGCGGTATGACGCCCACGTTTCCCGCGGTGGCCTATGGATGGATCCTGTGCTCCCGGAGTCCTTTGGCGAGCTGCACATCACCAACGCGCCCCTGGCCGGAGGCCGGATCACAATCGACATTGCCAAGTCCGTCCCCACAGTTCAGGGGCTGCCCGAAGGGCTAGTACTCCACCGCGGGCACCGTCCGTGGATGACTGAACTCCTGGAGCAGGCCAAACCTCACCCGCAGACGTAACGATCAATCCGGATCTACTTGAAAGACTGACCAGCCGGTGGTCCTCCTCTATCAAGCTTTATCACCCTATATCCAATAAATTTGATTTAGGGGTATGGTGATTGATATGGAGAGCGCACTGAATCCCTATTCACCAGGTTCTGGACGGCGTCCCTTTGAATTGGCCGGCCGCCAGAGCGAGATTGACGCTTTCGATTTGCTGCTGGCGAAGACGCGACAACGCCGCCCTGATCGGGGCATCGTCTTGCACGGACTGCGGGGCGTAGGAAAGACCGTGCTGCTGAATGAGTTCCGGCGTCAGGCCGAACATGCCGGGTTCATGGTGGTCAGCCTTGAGGGCAGGGACGCCGAGGGTGGGCCGAAAGCCATCCGGGCCAAGCTTGCGCGCAACCTTCTGCAGGCAGGGCGAAAGCTGAACCGACGCGGTGCCGGAACCCGTCTCGTCGCTGCGCTGGGCAGCATTGCCTCCTTTTCGGCCAAGCTGGGCGTTACGGGTATCGACATCGGTGTGAATCTGAACCATGGACGGGCCGACTCGGGATCGATCGAAGTGGACCTGGAGGAACTCATCGAGGATCTGTGCGAAGCGCTGGCCGAAAACCGGTCGGGCCTGATCTTTATCATCGACGAAATGCAGGATCTGGATGATGGACTCATTGCCGCGCTCCTGAGCGCTCAACATCTGGCAAACCAGCGCGAATGGCCCTTCTACATTGCCGGCGCAGGCCTGCCCAACCTGCCCTCAGTGCTGGCAGAAGCACGGTCCTACGCGGAGCGCATCTTCAATTACCGCAGCATCGGAGCGCTGACCAGGGAGGCTGCCGAAGCGGCCCTCGTCGTCCCGGCCTCCCGGCATGGCGCACGATACGTTCCTCAAGCCAAGGATCTTCTGCTCGACGCATCAGGCGGCTACCCCTATTTCCTGCAAGAGTACGGTTATGCGGCGTGGGAAACGGCGCCGGAGAAGACCGTGACAGTCGAAGATGCGACAGTTGCCGTAGCAATAGGCCAGGCACAGTTGGACCAGGGCTTCTTCCCTTCTCGCTGGAAGCGCGCTTCAAATGCCGAGAAGGCGTTCCTTCGACTAATGGCTATGGACGGCGATGCTGGCTCCAGTACCTCCGAACTTGCCCGGCGGGCGGAGAAGAAGCAGAGTTCCATGACCCAGACAAGATCCTCCCTGATAGAGAAAGGCATCATCTACGCGCCAGCACTTGGCACAGTGGCGTTTACGGTTCCTGGAATGGCGGAGTACGTCCAGCGCCTTAGCGAATAGCCGAGTGCCGGTAAGGAATCCGCTGATAGGTTATGGGACCAGTCGGATTCGGTGCTCTTGGATGCCGGGTAATTTTCGTTCGCCGGCGCTGGTATGGATCCAAAGGATCCCTTGGTCCGGGGAGCTGAGGACCCCCTTACCCATCCAGCGGTTCCCGTGGCTGTCGAGGGCCTGGACCTTCTTGCCTGGCGCCAGTGATGAAAGATCATCGTCCCGAGCGCCTGATCTGACGTTCGTCATGTATCAGCCTCCTTGGTTGCCCCGCGGGGCTCGTTATGGTCTGTCGGCTTTGAGTCGTGGGATCGGGTGGAGGCCCTGCGCCGGCTGTAGGCAGTGAGGATCGGTCTGGTCCGGACTAAAGGGAGAGAAGCAGCGCCTCGCCTTGTCCGCCTCCGCCACATAAGGCCACTGCGGCTGTTCCCTGTCTGCGGCGCAGTAGTTCGTGGACCGCGGATACGACGACGCGGGCACCTGAGGCTCCGATGGGATGTCCGAGGGCGATCGCTCCGCCGTTGACGTTGACGCGCTTGAGGTCCATGTCGAGCATGGCTGCTGAATGCAGGGCGACAGAGGCGAAGGCTTCGTTGATTTCGATGAAGTCCAGGTCCTCCACTTTCCAGCCTTCGTGATCGAGGGCTTTTTGGATTGCGAGGGCAGGTTTGTCCGGTAGGGAGGTGTCAGGACCGGCGATTTGTCCGTGGGAGCGTATCACCGCGAGGGTGTCCAAGCCGTTGGCGTCGGCATAGCCCCTTGTGGTCAGGACTATGGCTGCTGCCCCGTCGTTGAGGGGTGAGGCGTTGCCGGCTGTTACGGTACCGGCGGGGGAAAAGGCTGGTTTTAGCTTGCCCAGCACTTCTGCTGTGGTGGCGGCTCGGACCCCTTCGTCAGCTGTCACAAGCAGATCGTCTCCACGGTGCTGCGGGACAGGTACGGGGACGATCTCCGCCGTGAACAGTCCCTTGCTTTGGGCTGCGGCCGCCCGCTGATGGGACATGGCGGCTACGTCGTCCTGGTCGGCACGGGTCAGTCGCAGTTCCTCGTTGGCCCGGTCAGTGCCAAGGCCCATTGTTTCTTGGCTGAAGGCGTCGGTGAGCCCGTCCCATGCCGCAGAATCTTTGAGTGTGGTGTCGCCGTAGACAGTGCCGGCGCGGGAACCGGCCAGTACGTGCGGTGCGTTGCTCATGGATTCCTGTCCACCGGCGACAACAATGGCCGCCTCTCCGAGGCGCAGCATGCGTACGCCTTCAATAATGGCGGTAAGGCCCGACAGGCATACTTTGTTGACCGTGCTGGCATGGGTCTGGAGCGGGATGCCTGCGGCGACGGCGGCCTGCCGGGCGGGGTTCTGCCCTGCTCCGGCCTGCAGGGCGTGGCCCATGATGACTGCGTCAACGCCGACGGGGTTCACGCGCGCGTGTGCGAGAGCCCCACGGATCGCAGCTCCGCCCAAGGCGACCGCCGGCAGCGGGGCGAGTTGGCCCATGAGGCGCCCCTGCGGGGTTCGCGCGGCGCCGACAACGACAACCTCCAGGGCGTTGATGTCCAGGGTGTTCATACTGTCTCCTTAGCGGTGCGGTTGGGGTCCGCGCGGAAGGCCGTGCCGGCTTCGCGGTCCAGAAGTGGTGTGAGTCCGCCGGTGTGGAAGGGGAAGTTTGCGCCGAGGATCATGCACAAATCAATGTGTTCGGGTCCTTCCACGACTGTTTCGGTGAGCATGAGCTCGGTTTCCTGGGACAGCGCGTCCAGGATTTGGGTTCGGACCTGGTCGGGCGCGATCGGTGCAGGTTCAGGCAGGAGGGCTGCTGCGGCGGGCGATATCTGCCCGTCTTTGTCCAGGTATCCGGGCATGCCGGCGGTAACGATGGCCTTCAGGCTGCTGCTGACGGTGAACCGGTCCGGGTAGGCGGCGTGCAGGGTATCGCCGATGTGCTGCTGGACGGCCGGTCCGATGAACTGCAGCAGCCGCAAGGGCGTCATCGGCAGCCCCAAGGAATCCAGTGCGTGGTCCACGGTATGGGGGTCCGCGCCGTCGTCGATCAGCTGCAGGGTCTCACTGATGAGGCGCGTGAGCAGGCGGTTGACGACGAATCCGGGCCTGTCCTTCACGAGCACCGGTGTCTTGTGCAGCTTTCTGGCCAGTGCCAGGGCGGTGGAGACGGTTGCTGGGTCAGTTTGCGGGGTGGCGATGAGTTCCACGAGGGGCAGGACGTCAACAGGGTTGAAGAAGTGGAACCCGACAAGCCGTTCGGGATGGGAGAGCCCGGCGGCGATGTCGGCGATCGACAGGGAGGAGGTGTTCGTCAGCAGTATGGCCTCGGGACTGAGCACGTCTTCCACTTGGGCGAAGACCTGGCGTTTGACGTCGAGTTCTTCGAAGACTGCCTCGATCACGACGTCCCGGTCTGCGAAGTCGGATTTGTCGGTGGTGCCGGTGATGAGGGCCCGGACGTCCTCGGCCTCAGTTGAATTCAGCAGGCCGCGTGTCACGAGCTTTTCGGTCTGGTTGCTGATCCATTCCAGTGCCGAGTCGATCCGGTTTGATGACAGGTCGGTTAGGAGGACTGGAACGCGCAGCTGGCGGGCGAAGAGGAGAGCCAGCTGGCTGGCCATGAGGCCTGCTCCGATCACGCCGACGGCCCGCACGGGGCGCGGCTCTGCGGAGGGATCCATTTTAGGTACTGGCTTCGCAGCGGATTGGGTGAGGGTCAAGGCGTATCTGCTGGCGCGGGCCTGTTCGGAGAGCAGGAGCTCGCCGAAGGCGCGGACCTGCTCCTGATGTCCCGGGAGGGGCATTTGCCTGCCGGCAGGGTTTGGCGCGCCCAGGGTTAGGCCTGAGGTTTCGAGGAGCTCCAGCGCCCGGTAGGGGGCAGGGGCGGCGCCGTGGAGGCGCTCGTCGAGGGAGCGGCGAATCTTCTGCAGTGCCTGCGGGTCGTGGACGGGAGCCGGGCGTGGCGGGCGTCTGCGGTGCCCAGAGACAATGTCGGCCGCGAAGCGGAGGGAGGCATCCAGGAAGGCGTCATCAGGGACCACCACGTCCAGGAGTCCCATTGCTGATGCGGCGTCGGCCGTCAGGGTCCGGCCGTTCAGGGAGTCCGTGACTACCAGGCGGGCGGCCGACGCTGTGCCGAGCAGGGTTGTGGCCAGCGGTATGCCTCCCCATCCCGGGATGAGTCCAAGCCGGACCTCCGGAAGGCCCAAGGCGCGCACGGATTCTGCCGCGGTGCGGTAGTCCGCGTGCAGGGCCAGTTCCAGGCCCCCGCCGAGGGCTGTTCCGTTGAGGAAGGCGAAGGTCGGGACGTCGAGGGCGCGCAGCTGCCCGAGAACGTCCAGCCCCTGGGCGGCAACTTCTTCGGCTTCAGGCGCGGTGGCTGCCAGGGCCATCTGTTTCAGGTCCGCGCCGGCGCAAAAGGTTGATCCCACCCCGGTTACCGCGATGGCATCGGTTTCTTTGAGGTTGATGGCGCTGAGGGCTGTGGACAGGTTCGTCAGCGAAGACGGCCCAAGTGTGACGGGCCGTCGGCTGCCGTTGTCCAGGGTCAGCAGAGTGATGCGGACGTTGTTCCGCACATGATGGTCGGTCCGGACATGGGTTACCGTCTCGTCGGTCATGGAGCTCCTAAAAAATTGCGTGCTGGTTGGTGCCCGGGGAATTGCTGCCCGGTGGGGTTCCACGCGGGCATGAGCCGAGAGGCCGTCGGGTGCCTCCCCGATGGATGAGGTTTCAGGGCTGGAGTGCGGCCGCCGGTCAGTTCATCGTCAGAACGACTTTGCCGACGGTCTCCGGTGCGTCGAGCAGGCGGTGGGCTGCGGCGGCCTGACCGACCGGGAGATAGGCGTGGACCACGGGGCGGATTGTTTTGCTTGCGATCATCGGCCAGAGGTGTTTGGCGACCTCCTCAATGATGCTTTTCTTGCCGCCCGTCCCGTGCACCGGGCGACTGCGCAGGCCGGCGGCGTGGATGGTTCCGCGTTTGGCCATCAGTCGTGCCAGATGCAGTTCGCTGTTGGCTCCGCCCTGAAAACCGAGGACCGCGATCCGCCCGTCCTTGGCCAGGGCGGAGATGTTCCGGTCAAGGTATGAGGAGCCCATGATGTCGAGGATGACGTCTGCCCCGTGCCCGTTGGTTTGTTCCAGGAGCGAGGTCACGAAGTCGGTTTCCCGGTAGTTGATTGCGATGGCTGCGCCCAGCCCTAGGCAGGCCTCCATTTTTTCCGCGGTTCCTGCGGTGACGGCGACGCGGGCGCCCAGTGCTGCTGCGACTTGGATGGCGTGGGTTCCGATGCCGCTGCCGCCGCCGTGGACCAGGAAGGTTTCTCCGGGAGCGAGCCGGGCGTACATGGCGATGTTGGACCACACGGTACAGGCCGCTTCGGGCAGAGCTGCCGCTTCTTCCAAACCGACGCCGGCCGGGACGGGAAGCAGCTGATCGGCGGGAACCGCGACCCGTTCGGCGTACCCGCCACCGCTCAGGAGTGCGCACACCCGGTCCCCGACGTCCCATCCGCTCACCCCGGCCCCGACTTCGGAGATCGTTCCGGAGCACTCCAGACCCAGGATGTCGCTGGCGCCTTCTGGAGGAGGATAGTTTCCCTGCCGCTGGTGCAGGTCCGCGCGGTTCACTCCAGAGGCTGCGACGTCAATGACGACTTCTCCGGGACCGGGAACGGGGTCGGCGGCGATGGTCCATTCCATGGCCTCGGGCCCGCCGGGTTCGGATACAGAGATGGCATACATCCGGCGGCTACTTCGCGCCGGACACGGGATGGGTAACCCGCGGCAGTTCATTCTTGGCTATCTTTCCCACCGGCGTCCGCGGCAGCCTGTCCAGGCGGATGTATTCCCGGGGCACTTTGTAGCCTGCCAGGTGTTTGCGGCAGTGCGCGTCGAGCTCTTCATCCGTCACGGAGAGCCCCGGTTCCAGCGTGATGTAGGCGATAACCTTTTCCCCGCGGTATTCGTCGTCCCGTCCGACGACGGCGGCTTCCAGCATCCCGGGGAACTTCGTCAGGATCTGTTCCACTTCGGCCGGGTAGACGTTGAAGCCACTGGTGACGATCATTTCTTTTTTTCGTCCGACGATGAAGAAGTAGCCTTCTTCATCCATGGTGGCGAGGTCGCCGGTCAGCAGCCAGCCGTCGCGCAGGGTTTCCGCGGTTTGTTCCGGGCGGTTCCAGTAGCCCTTCATCACCTGTGGACCGCGCACGATCATTTCCCCGATCTCTCCGACCGGCAGTTCTTCCAGATTGCCGCCGTCCTGGTGGACGACCCGGACGTCGGTCAACGGAAGGGGAATGCCGATGCTGCCCACCTTACGCGGGGCGAAGAGAGGGTTCAGGTGGGTTGAGGGGGATGCCTCGCTGATCCCGAAGCCTTCGATGATGCGGCCGCCGCTGTTTCGTTCGAACTGCTCGATCTGCTCCAGCGGGAAGCCCGCACCGGCGCTGTTGTAGATGGCTACCGCATCCAGGCCGCTGGTGCCGACACCGGGTTCCCGGTTCAGTGCGGTGTACATCGTCGGGACGCCGCTGAAGACGTAAGGCTTTTCGTCGCGGATGGTGGTGAGCATCTCTGCCGCCCGGAAGTCCTGGATGAGCAGCTGGTTCATTCCGGAGCGGACTGCGAGGAGCGTGACTGCCGTCAGGGCGAAGACGTGGCACATTGGCAGCACGTTGACTGTTTTGGCCCCTTCCGGGACGTCGAGAAGGCCATACGTCACGGCGAAGCGCTGTTCGACGTTGGCAATAAGGTTGCGGTGGGTGAGCATCACGCCCTTGGCAGCGCCGGTCGTCCCGCCGGTGTACTGCAAGACGGCTACGTCGGACGGGTCGGACGCGGGTTGCAGTGGTTCCAGACCCAGGTATTCCTCCAGCCGGGTGTAAGGGGTCCCGGGCAGAGCAGGAGAGGACTCCCCCGCCGTGTCCACGCGGATGAGTTTGCGGCCGAGGAACTCCGTTTCCCCGGGTGAGCAGCGCTGTGCCGCTTCGCCGGTTGCGACCACGATTGCGGCACCGGAGTCCTCCAGGATCCTGCGTATTTCCTCGGCGGGGTAACGGCAGTTGACCTGCACGACGATGCCGCCTGCCAGCACGATTCCGAAGATCGCTGCCACGTATTCCGGACGGTTGGGCAGCACGACGGCGACCCTGTCACCACGGGTGAGTCCCTGGTTGATCAGGAGCCGTGCGAGTGCGTGTGCCTGCCGGTGAAGGTCCTGGAAACTCCAGGTCCTGCCCTCAAACGTCATGGCGACCCTGTTTGCAAACCGTTCACGGGAGAGGGAGAGCAGCTCGCCCAGCGTCGTCTCCGGGATGGACTGCATCGCCTGGACCGAGGGTGGATAGAGATGCGTCCAGGGGCGGTCGTGGAACGGGGACATTGGTACTTCCTTTTGCGTGGTTATTATGCCGGGGGTCAGAATCATGGGGGCGGAGCTTAGGGGGCGCTTGCCGTTTCGGCTGTGTCATCGGCGGGCAGACCGGCTTTCTCCCGCAGACCGGCCAGGCGTTGCTGCAGCTTGGCCGCGTCGCGCTCGGGGTTGACGAGGAGCAGTGTCAGCAGTCCACCGGCGAGGATGGCCACGCCGAAGATCTGGTAGGACAGGGAGAAGCCTTCGAGCGGTATGGCTGCCTTTTCGACCAGGATCCCGACAAGGCTCGGTGCGATGAGGCCGGAAAGGTTCTGCAGGGCCAGGAAGATGCCGATGGTGCTGGAGAGCTGGGCGACCGGGACAATCTGGGAGATCACGGCGTTCATCATGGGCAGCGCCACGCTCATGCATCCGTAGCCCAGGATCAGCACGGCGACGACGGCGATCGGGACTCCGAGCAAGGGAAGGCACGCCAGTGCCAGGCCGCCGGTGATGAGGAATCCGGCGGTGGTGACGGCCAGAACTTTCCCTGCCGACGGGCGCCGGCTGGCGATCCGGTCAGTGACGAACGTCGCGCCGTACATCAGGACCACCGCTGCGATGCTGGGAAGACCGAACATCAGCCCGGACTCCAGCCGGGAATAGCCCAGTCCCTTCTCGAAATACGACGGCAGCCAGGTGATCGTCGCAGACACCACGCCGTAGACGGCGAAGGTCGCCAGGAACGCCCCGATGAACGACTTGGAGAGCAGGATGTGCCGCAGGGGAAGCCGGACCATGGACACTGCCGGTTGCGCGGTGCTGGGCAGGCCGCTCCCCCGGCGGGCCAGCGGCCTCGCCTTGGCATAGGGGCCCTCCTTGCCAATGAACAGCCACGCCGCACACCAGATGAAACTCGCTGCCGCCATCGTGATGAAGCCTGCCCGCCAGCCCCAGGTCACAACGACTACCGCGAGCAGCGGCGCGGCGAAGATCTTGGCAAAGGACGATCCGGAAGTCACCAGGGCCGCGGGGAATCCGCGCTTGTCCGGGGCAAACCACTGGAAGACGGCAGTGCTGGCCATCGCCGTTGCCGGCCCTTCAAAAGCGCCCAGCGCGATCCGGGAGAACAGCAGAACAGCGAACGTGCCGCTGATCAGCAGCGGGAACTGAACGACGCCCCAGAGGGCTGCCAACGTGAATAGGATCCAGCGGATCTGGAACCGGTCGCCAAGAAAGCCGACCATGGCACCGCTGACGCTGAAAAGGAAGAAGAAGGCGCTGCCGGCGAAACCAATCTGCGTTGGCGTCAGACCAAACTCGTCCATGAGCGGCTGGGCGATGATGCCGATCAGGGCTTTGTCCGCCCAGTTAAGCGTCGCGAACAGCACGACCATGGTCGTGACCGTCCAAGCTCGGAACCCCGAGCGTTCCGGAGCGGCAGCAGGAGGGGCGGCCGCCGAGGCCTGTGGAGTGACCATTTAGAAAATTCCTCACCGTTGAAGATCTGTGCCGAATGGCAGGGGAAGCGCCTTTTCTGACTAGCGCTGCTAGTTAAAGCTTATAGGAGCATTATTAGGCTGTGAAGGGGATCACGCAAGTTGTTCCCGACGGGCGGCGCCTTCCCGGCACCTCGGCCTGGTATGGCAAGGTAGGAGCATGGGACGCCCCACAACTCCTGCCTTATCGCCTCAGCGCATTGTTGCCGAAGCCACTTCCCTCATAGATGAGGAAGGCCTCGCGTCATTGACCACCCGCCGGCTCGCCGCGCGGCTCGGCATTAAGGGACCGTCAATCTACAACCACTTCGCGACCATGGATGCCGTCGCCGATGCCGTGATCAACTCACTGCTGGATACCGTGGACACGGCCATTTTCGAGTCGGCAGGATGGCGTGTCGCACTCCCGGTCTGGGCGCGGAGCTACTGGACGGTCCTGCAAAAACATCCCGGAATCGTGCCGCTGCTTGCCCGCGGGCCCGGAACCCGATCCGCCCAGCTGCGTCTTGCTGACGCCTTCTACGGATCCCTCGTGGATGGCGGATGGCCTCCGCGCCAGGCGACCGAAGTCGCCATCGCCGTCCGGAACTACATCGCCGGCTCGGCGTTGGGTTCATACTCTGCCGGGTTCTCCGAAGGCCCCGATTTTTACACCGCCGACTTCCCCCACCTCTCAGACGCCTACCGGCTCCCGGAACGACAGGCGGTTCTTGACCAGGCGGCTTTCGAACGCGGCCTGACGTGCCTGATCGACGGGCTGGTCCTGCACTACGCCACCGACATCGCCGGCCTCGCCAACCGTGAGGCCACCTCGCGCACCAAATAGGGTCCGAAGCCGTTGGAGCCTCTGCGAAGGAATTTCAGGGCTAGATTTAACTAGCGGTGATAGTTTATCGTGGGTCCATAACCTCAATTCCGGTGACACCCCGGACTGAACGAAGGACCCTCGCATGACCTATGACTACGTTCTCTACGAGGTCGACGGCCCCGTGGCAACCATCTGGCAGAACCGCCCGCAGCAGCGCAACGCGCAGAACGAGCAGATGCTGGACGAGCTCAATGACGCGGTGCTCCGCGCCGGCCGGGACCCGGAAATCCGGGCGGTGGTCCTGAGCGGCAAAGGCGGTCACTTTTCCGCCGGGCACGATCTGAAGGAAGGCCAGATCAAACGGCAGGACTTCACGCCGGAGGAACGTTGGGCCTACGAGTCCCGCTCCTACATGGACTACTGCATGAACATCTTCAACCTTCCCAAGCCGACCATCGCCCGGGTCGAGGGAGCCTGCATCGCCGGTGCCTTCATGGTGGCCAACATGTGCGACATGATCGTGGCCTCCGAAGAGGCCTTCTTCGCAGATCCGGTGCTTCACACCATGGCAGTCAGTGCCGTCGAGGTCCTGGTTCACCCTTGGGTGATGGGCAGCCGCAAGGCACGCGAATTCCTCTTCACCGGCGAACCAATGCAGGCCAAAGACGCCCTCGAATGCGGGATGGTCAACCGTGTCGTCCCTGCAGCAGAGCTCGACGACGCAGTGCACACACTGGCCTACCGCGTGGCCCAGGCACCGCCCTTCGCCACCGCCGTACTCAAGAAGTCACTCAACCGAACCCTCGAGACGCAGGGCTTTGGCGTGGCCCTGAGCGCCCACTTCGATTCCCACCAGCTCACCCACTTCAGCGAGGAAGCAGCGCGCGGAAAGGCCGACGGCGGCTTCTCGAACTCCATCACCCGCAACAAGGTCGGAACCTCGGTCCAGTAAAGCCACTTTCCGAACCGATCAAAGCAAAGAAGGGAATCCGAGAGATGACCACTCTGGACATCAGCGCACTGCCCCGGGACGGGCGGGTAGTCACCCGACACCGCGTGGGTCATGTGTATCTCATCGGCCTGAACCGCGTGCCCAAGCGGAACGCCTTTGACCTTGAGATGCGCGCGGAATTGGCGATGGCCTACGCCGAAATGGAACAGAACGAGAGGATCCGCGTGGGCGTCTTTTACGCGCACGGTGACCATTTCACGGGTGGGCTTGATATGGCCAAGGTTGGAAACGCTCTGCGCGAAGGCCGGGGCGGCATTCCGGAAGGCGGCATTGACCCGCGTCAGTTGTCTGGCCCGCAGCGGCGTAAGCCCGTAGTCAGCGCCGTACAAGGCTGGTGCCTCACCCTGGGAATAGAACTTCTCCTGGCCACGGACATCCGGGTCGCTGCCGATGACGCAAAGTTCTCCCAGATGGAAGTCAGCCGGGGTATCTTCCCGTTCGGCGGTGCCACCATCAGATTCCCGAGAGAGGTTGGCTGGGGAAACGCCATGCGGTACATGCTCACCGGCGATACATTCGACGCAACCGAGGCCTTGCGCATTGGCCTGGTCCAAGAGGTCGTCCCGGCCGGCCAGCAGCTCCAGCGGGCCTTCGAGCTGGCCGAGCTCATCGCCCAACAGGCACCACTCGGCATTTCCACCACACTGCAGTCGGCCCGCCGAGCCCAGCGCGAAGGCGAACAGGCAGCCGCCCGCGAGCTGGTCCCGGAGATGCTCCAACTGCTCGACACCAAGGACGGCGCAGAAGGAGTGGCCTCATTCCTGGAACGCCGCCCCGCAGTTTTCACCGGCCACTGACCCCCTCGCCCCAGCCGGCAGACGCAACCGGGCGCCCAACACAAAGGACCACCAATGGACACCGACCCCATCGACACGGACTACTTCCTTCTCGATGACCGCATCACCGACGAAGACCGCGCAGTTCAAAAACAGGTGCGCGCCTTTGTCGACAGCGAAATCCTGCCAATCATCAACGATTACTGGGAACGCGCAGAATTTCCCCACGAACTCGTGCGCGGATTCGCAGACCTGGGCATCGTCGGGACAACCATCAACGGCTACGGCTGCCCCGGACTAAGCCCCATGGCCGCGGGCCTGATCGCCATGGAGCTGGGCAGGGGCGACGGATCCATGAACACCTTCTTCGGCGTCCACTCCGGACTGGCCATGGGCAGCGTGCATATTCTCGGCGACGAGGAACAGAAGCAGCGCTGGCTGCCCCCGATGGCAGGCATGGAAAAGATCGGAGCGTTCGCCCTCACCGAACCCGAGCACGGCTCCGACTCCGTGGCACTGGAAACGTCAGCACGGCTCGACGGGGACCACTACGTCATCAACGGAGCCAAGCGCTGGATCGGTAACGCAAGCTTCGCGGACATCGTGGTGATCTGGGCCAGAGATGAAGCCGACGAACAGGTCAAAGCCTTCATCCTGGAAAAGAACGCTGACGGCACATACCCTGATGGCTACCGCGCCGACGTCATCACCGGCAAGATCGGCAAACGCGCCATCCTCCAGGCGGACATCACACTCTCAAACCTCCGAATCCCGAAAGCCAACCTCCTGGCCGGGGCCACATCATTCCGTGACGCAACCCGCGTCCTCACCGCCACGCGAAACAGCGCATCCTGGGAATCGGTCGGCCACGCAATGGCGGCCTACGAAGCAGCAGCGGACCATGCACGCACACGCGTCCAGTTCGGCAAACCGATCGGAAGCTTCCAACTCGTACAGAACAAGCTCGCCAACATGCTGGCCGAAATGACTGCCATGCAGCTCATGTGTTTCAGGGTCGCAGAACTGGGCCAGACCAGCCAATTAACGGGAAACATGGCCTCCCTGGCGAAGATGCACACAGCAAAAAAGGCCCGGTGGATATGCTCCGAAGCCCGCGACATGCTCGGAGGAAACGGCCTGCTGCTCGACAGGCACGTCGCGCGCCACATGACAGACATGGAAGTTGTTTCGACCTACGAGGGCACGGACTCGATTCAGTCGCTCCTCGTAGGCCGGGACATAACCGGATTTTCCGCCTTCAAGTAAGTCCCCGCTGCCACGGGCCCGCCCCCAAGAGCCCGTGGCAGCCGGTTATCGGCTGCATGGCGCACACCTAACGTGTCCCCTAAAGCCCGTTCAGCCCCAGCAGAACGGTCAAAGGCGTGAGAGACAAGGCAGCGGCGAATGGAACCAACAGATATCACCTTCCGAACCCGGAAATGGGTCCGGCCCGAGGACCTGAATGCCAACGGAACGCTATTCGGGGGCAGCCTGCTGAAGTGGATTGATGAAGAAGCCGCCATCTACGCGATCCTTCAGCTCGGCAACGGGCGT
The DNA here is from genome assembly GCF_030818015.1 of Arthrobacter globiformis. NCBI lineage: Bacteria > Bacillati > Actinomycetota > Actinomycetes > Micrococcales > Micrococcaceae > Arthrobacter > Arthrobacter globiformis. The sequence continues at coordinate 6,684 of NZ_JAUSZX010000003.1, read as the reverse complement.
GCGGTCACCAAATACATCTCGGAAATAAACTTTGTCAGCTCCGCGGTTCAGGGAGACCTGATCGAGATGGGCTTAGCCGCGACCCGCTTTGGCCGGACCTCCCTGAGCATGCGCGCCGAGGTCCGAAACATGATTTCGCGGCAAAGCATCCTGACGATCGAGGAGATCGTCTTCGTAAAAATTTGAACACCTCCGGCAGGCCGGAGCCGCACGGATACACCAACATCACCTACGACAGGGACAGGATTCCTACTCATCATTTGACCGATACCCCTTGAAACCGGACTGACGTCATCAAGTCTCCGGATGGGGCAGCAGCCGGCAAAAAGACGGCCTTCCCGTGGACCTTCACGCCGCGGCCTCTAGAAGATAAGCAGGTGGGGACGTTACCAAAATGTTCCTGGAGTGATACCCTGCGGCAGGCCAAGCTGGCGGGAAGCCATCGCCAACAGTTGACGAAGTCTCCGTTATCGGCGCTTCCGAGTAGGGGTCCTTCAGCGCGTCGATTTGCGGGCGGAGGGTTTCGCTGCGAGCGGCTCTTGACGTGTGCGGGTAGTCACATCTATCGTTGACCCTAATCCTTTAGGTAACGCGATGGGAATCCCGCGAAACCTTTCCCTAATCGATTAGAAAGCAGTCGCGAAATGGCGAAGAAGCCCACGCTGCGGGACTTGAGCGAAGCCACAGGCCTTTCTTCCTATACGGTTTCGCGCGCCCTGAGTAACGGCGCCGATGTCTCGGAGGCGAGCCGGAAGCTGGTGTTGAAGGCTGCCCGGGAGTTGGGTTACGTCCCGAACCGTGCCGCGCAGGAGCTCCGCAAGAAGTCGCGCAGTTCGATCGCGGTCATCACCGCGAGCACGTCGAACTACTACTACCTGGACCTGATGAAGGGCATTCAGCGGGTTCTGCGGGGATCCAGCCGCAATGCCGTTGTGGCCGACATCGCAGCAGAAGGTGTGTACACACCGGAGGTGGAGGATGCCATCGTTCAGGATCTGATCCAGTCACGCACGGCCGGCATTATCACTACCCTGACCCTGAGCATGCAGAACGTTAAGCTCCTGGAAAGCTGGGACATTCCCGTGGTTTTCGTGGACTCGGCACCGCCGGAGGACGCGACACAAGTCCCGAGCATCCTGACAGACAATTACGCGGCGAGCATGAAAGCGGGGGCGCATTTGGCCCGGCACGGGTATGCGGATTGGCTCTTCCTGGCCTATCCGGGCCGCTGGTCCACGCGTGCCGAGCGGGAGCGCGGTCTCCGCGAGGCGGCGGCCAAGCACGGGGCTGTACTGGAGGTGCTGGAGACGGAGAACGACGCCGACTCGGCATACCGGACACTGTCCGCCTATTTGGATACACCCGGCCGGGCCCTGCCCAGGGCGATCATCGCCGGAAACAACCCCCTGCTCCACGGCGTCCTCACCGTGCTCCGACAGCGCGGAATTGCTGTCCCCACCCAGGTGGCTCTCATAGCGTTTGACGAGTTTGCCTGGGCTCCCCTGCTGGATCCCCCGCTGACAGTGGTGGATGAGGACAGCGAATCAATCGGCGTTCTGGCCGCACAGACGCTGACCCGAATCCTGGACGGGCAGCTGGAGGCCGAGCGGCGGGGCGAGTCACCGGTGCCCGACTACCGTCCCGAGGACCGCCGGGAGGTGAACGCGGACTTAATCGTGCGACAGTCATGCGGATGCTGAGCCCCAGCTCCCCCATGACCAAAAGCAACTGACCTCACCGGCACGTGGCTCGGCTGGTGGCCTCGACGGAAAGCCTGTCCTGGTTTCCACGCGCTGGGTCTGACAACGCAACGGGGCCCTGCCCGCCCCGACACAAGCCCCTTGCTTTTGGTACTCCAAAGCGTACCGGCAAGGTTTGGTTCCGGCGGAGCCGACCCGCAGAGCTCCGTCCCCCACGGGAACTGACCCGACAGCCCCGGTCTTCGCATCGAAGCGAGCCGGCGCAACCTCCACTACCAATTCCATCGACCGCGTTTTTCACGGATCTGGCCGGCCGTCACGGCCTCGCCGGTTCCGGTTCAAAGGAGATCCGAAAATGAATCAGCTCGTCAAGAAGTCGGCAGTTTTCACCGCCGCCGCGACACTGGCCGCGCTCAGCCTGACGTCCTGCAGTTCTGGCGACACCCAGGCCGGTACCAACAAGCCGACGAAGATCGAGAAGATCGGCCTCATGGTCCAGGACATGTCCAACCCGTTCTTTTCCGCGATGGACAAGGGAGCCAAGGAGGCCGCCGCGAAGATCGGCGCCACCGCCAACACCCAGGACGCGCAGCTTGATCTGGCGAATCAGAATACCCAGATTGACACGTTCATCCAGCAGGGCGTGAACCTGATTGTCATCAGCGCCGTGGACGAAAACGGCATCCAGCCCGCGATTGAGCGGGCGAAGCAGGCGGGCATCATTGTCATCGCCGTGGACACCCCGGCCAAGAGCGCGGACGCCGTGGTGATGACCAATGCAGTCCAGGCCGGCGAAAAATCCTGCCAGTACCTGTTCGAGCAGATGGGAGGAAAGGGCAATGTTCTCTTGGTGGACGGAACCCCGCTCCAGACGATCCGTGACCGCATCACCGGCTGCAAGAACGTCGTGAAGAAGTTCCCTGATATCAAAGTTGTCGGGCAGCAGGCCTCCAAGAACGACCGGGCCTCCGGCCTCGCCGTGACCACGGACATGCTCACTGCTACCCCTGACGTTCAGGGCATCTTCGGCATGAACGACCCGTCCGCCCTCGGTGCGGTTCTGGCGGTCCAGCAGGCCCACAAGGCGGGGACCGTAAAGGTCACCGGTGTGGACGGCAGCCCGGAGGCGGTGGCGGAACTGAAGCAGTCCGGGTCGCCGTTCATCGGAACCGCAACCCAGAATCCTGCCGAAATGGTCCGCAAGGCCGTCGAAATCGCGCAGAACATCATCGACAACAAGCCCCCGGCGGAGAGCACGATCCTGATCCCCAGCGAGCTCGTGACCCGTGAGACCGTCAGCCAGTACAAGGGCTGGTAAGGCTCCCTGCTGCCGTGTGGGGTCGCTCGGCTCCCGCAGCGGCCCCACACAACCGGACTAAGAATAGGCCGTCATGACTACAACAACCTCCCGCCAGCCGCTGCTGCAGCTGGAAGGCATCACAAAGCGCTTCGGCGCCACGCTCGCTCTCAATAACGTCCACTTCGACCTGCGTGCAGGTGAAGTGCATGCTTTGATGGGCGAGAACGGAGCTGGTAAATCCACCCTGATGAAGATCTTGGCGGGGAACGTAGCCCGCGATTCCGGACGTATCCTGATGGATGGCACCGAAATCGACATCCGCTCCCCGCATGAGGCCGTTGCCCACGGCATAGCCATCATCCATCAGGAGCTGAACACGGTCCCGGCGATGACAGTTGCCGAGAATTTGGCCCTCGGACGGGAACCTTCGACCAAGTTCGGGGCCTTGGACCGTCGCGCCATGATCGTCCAGGCCCGTGAGAAGCTCGCCCGGGTCGGGGCACGGATTGATCCGCGCACTGAGCTCGGCCAGCTCAGTGTGGGCATGCAACAGATGGTTGAAATCGCCAGGGCCGTCAGCGAGAACGCCAGGATCCTGGTACTCGATGAACCAACAGCGGCCCTCTCACGCAGTGAAACCCTCCACCTTTTCCAGATCATCAACGAGCTGCGAGATGCAGGTGTCGGGCTCGTGTACATCTCCCACCGGATGGAAGAGGTCTGGGAGCTCGCGGACCGTGTGACCGTCTTCCGCGACGGAACGTACGTCGGCACCCGGGGAAAGACCGAGATCAGCCCGCCCGACGTCGTCCGGATGATGGTCGGACGCAACCTCGAGGACCTCTACCACCACGACCGGCACAGCCCGGGAGACGTCATGCTGGAGGTCAAGGAACTCACCGACGGTGCCGGCATCGGGCCGGTCAGCTTCCAAGTACGGTCGGGCGAGGTCGTCGCCCTGTCCGGGCTCATCGGGGCCGGCCGCACCGAAACGGCCCGGATGATCTTTGGCGCCGACAGGCCCCGCGGCGGCACCGTCACCGTCAAAGGCAAAGCGGCACTGGCCTCCAGCCCGGCCCAGGCGATCGCCCGGGGAATCGCAATGGTCCCCGAGGACCGCAAGGACCAGGCCTTGTTCGTCTCCCACACCGTCGAGGACAACATCGCTGTCAGTTCCCTTGGCGGCCACGTGAACGCCGGCGTGCTTCAACGGACCCGAATACGGAACGCGGTGAAAAAGCAGATGGAACGCCTGCACCTGCGGCAGAACGCCCTGCGCCTGCCGGTCAGCGCGCTTTCGGGCGGCAACCAGCAAAAAGCGGTTCTGGCCCGGTGGCTGATGCGCGAATCCGATGTGCTGATCCTGGACGAACCCACGAGGGGCGTAGACATCGGCGCGAAAAGCGAAATCTATGAAGTCATCAACGACCTCGCCAAGGCCGGCAAGGCCATCCTGGTCATTTCCTCGGACCTTCCCGAAGCGATCGGCATCAGCGACCGGCTCCTCGTGATGCGCTCCGGACGGATCGTCCAGGAACTCAACTCACGCACCGCCAGCGAAGAGGACGTCATGTCCCACGCAACCGGAACAGCAGCACAGACAAACGGAGAATTCCATGACTAACCAGGCTCTGAACAACCCACAGGGCGCCGGCATCCGGCCAGAGGCCACACCTGCCACCGCCCGCAGCTTTGACTTTGCCTACTGGTGGGACCGCGTCGGCATCCTCGTGGTCCTGATCGCCCTCGTTGCCTTAATGGTCGTCATCGCCCCTAACTTCGCGAGCGTCAACAACCTGCTGAACATTGCCCGGTCGATCTCGATCAACGCGATCCTGGCGGCCGGAATGACATTCGTCATTCTCGCGGCCGGAATCGACCTTTCTGTCGGTTCCATTCTGGCCGTCTCCGGTGTCGCATCGGTCATGACAGGCATTGCAGGACTGCCCGCACCCGTCGCGATCCTGGTCGGTGTTGTGACAGGGGCCGTCGCGGGTTTGATCAACGGCCTGCTCAGCGCCTACCTGGCACTGGCCGCCTTCATCGTTACCCTCGGCACCATGACCTTCCTTCGAGGCCTGGCCTACACCATGACCGACGGGCAACCCATCGTCTCCAACACACTCAGTTTCCGGGACATCGGCAACGGGTACATGGCGGGCATCCCGGTGCCCGTGGTGATCATGATCATCGTCTACGTCGCAGCGTGGTTCGTCCTTGAGCGCACCCGCTATGGCCGGCACGTCTACGCCGTGGGCGGCAACGCCGAAGCCGCCCGGCTGGCAGGCATCAACGTCAAACGCGTCATCACTTCCGTCTATGTCATCGCCGGCATCTGCGCCGGGCTCGCCGGTGTCATCTTCTCCGCCCGGGTGGTCTCCGCCCAGCCGACAGCCGGCACCGGCTACGAGCTGGACGCGATCGCCGCAGTTGTCCTGGGCGGCACAAGCCTCGTCGGCGGACGCGGACGGATCTACGGCACACTGATCGGCTCCATCATTCTCGGTGTCCTCAGCACCGGACTGATCCTGATGAATGTCCAGTTCTTCACCCAACTGCTGATCAAGGGCCTCGTCATCATCCTCGCGGTGGCAATCGACAGCCTGAAACAACGCACACTGCGCCTGCCCTGGTCCAGGGCCATCGCCGCCCAGACACCTGCATAAGAGCACGCCCGACGAAACCGGCAGCCACATCCTGCCTGCCGGACGGGACAACCCGGCCACTTCCCAAAAGTGGCCGGTTCTAGCCCCACGCCCATAACTTGAGAGGAAAAAGCCCGTGGCAATGCCCACCATCGCCATCAAGGACGGCCTTCCCGGCCGCCGAATCAACGAACCAGTGACCTTCACCATCGACGGAGAATTTACCGAAAACCTCTGGACAGCAACTACCAGTGCCGGAGAGACCGTTATCTGCCAGCGGCTGAACGCCCAGCCCGAACCGGGTAAAACCACGTTCATCACCGTCGTGACCTTCGAGGGAAACCTGCAGCTCACCCTCGCCGCACCGGTCACCGGGCGCGTTGACGGCATAAACGAACGGGAACCCGTCGAGTCCGACGCCTTCGTCCGCCTGGACACAGGGTACTTCGACCTCGAAATGTGCTCGGGCACGGCTGAAGGCACCGGCTCCTCAAAGTGGGGAATTCGTCACTTCGCCACACTGAAAGAAGGCATCGACCTGCTCCCCTCGGGCAACAACGCCATCGGCGGCTTCTACGGCCCCTTCTTCACCCCCGAAAACGGCCTCATCAACCCGCCCGAACACACCACCGTCGACATCGAAACCCTTGAACACGGTCCTGTCCTGCACCACTACCGGATGCACGGCACCGTCCCCGACGGCCTGCTCGAGGAGCTCAAGGGCAAGACGTTTTCCATCGACTGGAAATTCACCCACGGCACCCCCTACTTCACCCGCAGCTACCGGGTGGACGACTTCCAGACAGTCATCAACGGCCGCTCCATAACCAACAAGATCACCGTCGGCGATGAATTTGAGGCCGGCCAGGGCGACGTGGTCTTTGACCGCTTCGAAGCATACAGCGGCACACGATACCGCGCCGGGGACCCCTACGCCGCTGAACTCGCACACATGGTCGACGAAACCATCGCGAACTCAACGTCCAGCACTGCCAAGTTCCAGGAATTCCGCCGTCAGCTCACCGGCAATATCGAAGCC
>NZ_JAUSZX010000002.1 GCF_030818015.1 Arthrobacter globiformis | reverse complement strand
AGTTACCCGGTTTCACTCCCCGACGCAAATCCGTGTTTCAGGACCCGCACCGGCAAACAAACCGCCCCACCAAGTTCGAGCGACCTAAAAGAGTCACCAGATTTTGGTCTTGATTTCGGGGTTTTGGCCGCCCGCGGTTACCAGCTCTTCGCTGTCTCCCTCGCGGCGACTTGGAAAACATTACACCCACCCCACCCCCAAAGCAACCCAGCCAAAACCAGGTGAAACGCGCACCGAAACCCTTGGACTGCCGCGGTTTTTGGGCCCTCCAGGGCGGTCAACGGAGCCAACCAGGATCCGCAGCAGTTTTATGGACCGCGTCACAGTCTGGCATGTTGCCTTGGGCCGGCGGCTGCTGGCCGTGCGCACCGGGTGTCCTCCCCCAGCTCAACAGCACGTCCAGGCTGCGGGGCCCGCCGCCAGCCGGCACCCTGCCACCGCAACACACAGCCTCCACAAACCACAGCCCCACAAAACGCCCGGGAGGTTGCGGCGGTGAAGTTCCTCACCGAAGCACCGCGGATCACCGGCCGGCGCTGCCACGGCACCGGCAACCCAGGCCCTGCCTCGAGCGAGCGGGTCAGCGGGACGTAAGGGACGAAAGACCGCCGCCGACGCAGCTGTTGGCGCCGTGGCCGGTATTCGCGGGCCGGGGGCTGGCACGTCGGCCGGGCGCGGGCTGCGGCCGGAAGACGGCCGATATAGCCGGCGCGGGGCCCGGGACGTGGGTGAATGGTGG